>JAGLOH010000039.1 GCA_023139025.1 Candidatus Heimdallarchaeota archaeon
CTCTGGAAAGTATCAAAATGAGAATATCAAAAACTAAGAGATTTTAGTTCAAATGTCCATTAAGTTTATGAATTGAAAAAAAGCATTTCTTATATATAGAAATCTAGATATTCTATCAGTAAAAGAGAAAGTGAAATTATGCCAAAGAAAGAAGAACCTCTTAAAACAGCAAAAGTAAAGAAGACTCCTCAGAAAAAACCTCCAGCTAGCAAGACTCCGGAAAAAAAAGTAAAAAAAGACCCTGAAGATTGGATTGAGGAAATTCTCCCTAAACAAAGACCCAAAGTAGCTCAGATGGAAGATAAAGACCTCAGTGACGTTGCTGTAAATCGAATACCTGGTATTGGTCCAGCCGTTGCTGAAAAATTAATGTCCGTGGGTTATATTACATTAGCTGCTGTTGCTCACGCTTCACCAATAGAACTTGTTGAACATTGCGAGATTGGGGAACAAACTGCTAAGAGATTAATTACTGCAGCTAGAAGTCAAGTAGGAATAGGGTTCAGAAATGCAAAAGAATTGCTTAAAGTAAGACAAGAACTAGTAAAAATATCTACTGGTAGCAAAGCTCTAGATGGTCTATTAGCAGGTGGAATTGAAACAAGATCTTTGACAGAAATCTCTGGTGAATTTAGAACAGGAAAAACACAAATTTGTTTTCAACTATGTGTTATGACAGCAATGGATAAAAAATTAGGGGGACTTGAATCGGGTGTTATTTATGTTGACACTGAGGGAACTTTCAGACCTGAGAGAATAATTCAAATCTGTGAGCGTTTTGGTGTTCCAGCTGAAGAAGTTCTAAATCGAATTCATGTTGGAAGGGCATATAATTCTGATCATCAAATGGTTTTGATTCTTGAAAGCCCGAAGCTTATTAAAGAAAAAAATGTAAAACTGTTGATTATAGATTCCTTAACCAGTCATTTCAGGGCAGAATACGCGGGGAGAGGTTCACTACTTGAGAGACAACAAAAACTCAACAAATACTTACATCAACTCCTCAGATTAGCTGAAGTTTATGATATAGCAGTTGTAGCAACTAACCAAGTGTTATCAAAACCAGATGTTCTTTATGGAGAAACTACTTTCCCAATAGGAGGACATATTGTAGCTCATTCATGTACTACCCGAATTTTCTTAAGAAAAGGAAAAGGTGAGAAAAGGATTGCTCGAGTAATTGATAGTCCTCATATCCCAGAGATTGAAACAGTTTTCAGCATCTCAGCTGAGGGTATAATTGACCCTAAAGATTCCACTTAACACATTCAGAATCTTTTAATAACATGAAATCAAATCTGTTTGTTAGAAAGAACATAATTTCTATACCTATTGGTGAGTAATTTGGCAGAAGAAAATGGAAGTATTTCAGTCAGTGATGCGATAAAAATCACAGAGCTTGAAAATAAAATACAAAACTTACAAACCGAAATTGAAGAGTTAGAAAATGGCAATAGTGAACTCTCAGAGAAGAACAATGCCTTACAACAAGAATTAGATAATCTTAAGGAAAAAGCAGTAGAACTAGCTGACATCGAATCAATTAAAACTAATCTAGAAAATGAATTGAATACTCTGAAGGAAGAAAATATTCAAGTCAAACAAGAAAAAGAGAATTTGACAAATGAGGTTCAAGAGCTAAAAAATGATTCTATGACAAAAGAAACTGATTTAGCTAATGCTCAAAGAGAATTGAATGAAAAATCAGAAGATTATCAAGATAAGCAACATACAATTGACAAACTGAGAGAAAGCATTTCAGAGATGGAAAGCGCCAAATCAGAAATTGAAGCTCAGTTTGAAGAAATAAAAGATGAGAAGGCAACAATTGAGAATAAATACAACGAATTATTATCAGATTCTTCAAGATTGGAAAATATTAAAACTGAATTAAGGGACAAAGAAGAAGCCCTAAGAAGATTTCAAATTATATCTGAAAAAGATCCATCTTATGGCTGGCTATCGACTCTAGAGAAGTTTAAAGTTATCGAATTAAAACGACTAGCTATGTCAACAGGATCTTCAACACATGCAATTTTAAGATATGTACAGATGTTAGAATCTGCAGGGCTTGTAGAAATAGAAATGCATGGAAAGGATGACCCTAATCCAACAATTAAACTAAAGTAAACCTTTACATAACTCCCTTTTTTTCTTATTTTTAGAGATACAATGAAAAGTGATGTTAACTTAAAAATTAATGGTGAAGAAGTTCCTTTAAATCAATACGTAATAAAAATATTTACAAGAATTAATATTGCAATTACAGAGACTCTAAAAGGAATAGATGTTGAGCAAATAAAATCCTTGAACATTAAGATAAATTTAGTAGATGAATAAATAATTCATAGTAAGTTTTAAATCCAACTTTCTTCTTTCTATTGCTATGGCTTCGAGTCAATTTACAAAGAAAGAAATCATTCTTTCATACATTACAATTCTAAGATTAGTTAATGGGATAGTTGCAGGAGTAGCTGCTGCTTTTGGTGTTGTATTGTCCTATCAGAGTGGGATTATTATAGACCCATTACCTATTGTACTAGTCGTCATTGCTGCTATGTTAGTATCATCACAAGCAATGATTTTCAATGATATAGCAGATAGGGAGGAAGATGCAGTAAATGCCCCTCATAGACCTTTGCCTACAGGAAAAATTTCTGTAAGAGCTGCATGGATATATGGAATTATAGTTGCAAGTTTAGCTATTGCAGTTGCTTTAACTCTTGATATACTCTATAATCTCTACGGATTAAGTGTTGTTACAGCGATCATTTTTGGAGGATTACTGGATATATATGATTTCAAACTCAAAAAGTTAGGTTTCTGGGGAAATGTTACAATCGGAATTACAGTATTAGCTCTTTTCGTGTATGGATCGACTCATACTTATCTAATTTATCGGACAACTTTTGCTTGGATCCCCATTGTTGTAGGAGCATGTGCAGCTTCAGGAAATGTTGGTAGAGAAATTATCAAGGGTTTACCTGATATCGAAGGTGATAGGGAAGCGGGAGTCAGAACCTTGGCTGTTAAATTTGGAAAACAAAAAACTGCAAAAATAGCGTTTCTATTTCTCTTGGGTTTGATAGGAGGAGCTTTAGTTGCTCTAATCTACGGTGGAGTAGTTCTTGAACAACTATATTTACCTAGTATTATAGTTGGCTGCATTGTTGCAGCTGTAGCTGTTTTTCTATCAATAGCTATATTGTTTAATCAAAAACCTAAATGGGCGTATACTACCAAAGAAATTTTACTCTGGATATTCTTATCTTTTCTATTAGTTTTTATTATAGATAAGATTATAGCAATAATTTTAGGGAGATAGAATTACTCCCTTATTCTTTTTACTTCGTAAACAAGAGGGTTCCAAGCATCTGGGCATGCATGGGTTGAAATATCGCCATTTTCTAACCAAGGAAATTCAGCTCCATATGCCATGGCATAAACTTTTGGTAAAACGGAATTTAAAGCATGGAGACATAATTTTCCCTTAATCTCATTTTTATCAAAACTGATGAGAATTTCATCTCCTAGTTTATGTCCAGCAGCACAACTTCCTTCCTGCTTGATTACTTTTAATATAATATCGTGTGCCATATTCTCTTCAAATATTTAAGGTTTAAATATCTATTCCTCAATAGAAGTATATGGATGAAATGATTCAAAGTGATATATTAATAGAGGGAGAAGGGTTAACAGCAGCTATTTTATCCTATTATCTTTCAACTATGAAACAGGATAAATCCATAAATCTAGTTTTGCATAAAAGGGAAAATATTAGTTCTCCCATTTACACTTCTGGAAGTATTTCCCCCATATTTAAGCTTCCAAGTCTATTAATGGAAAAAGTATTCAATAGAACCAAGGAAATAATTGTAGATCTTCACTCAACAGCATCCTACTTCGAACTCTATAAAAATCCATATCTTGTCCTATACAGGGATAAAGACTCTTTTACAGAGATGAGTGAACATAGAGAAAAGCTGTCAGACACAAATATAAGACATGCTAATTTATCGCTTGAAGAAATAGAAAATTATTATCCTTTCATAAATACAGCTAAAGAAATCTACATCACAGAAATCTATAATTCTTACACTTGTTCAAATCCATATGAGTTGTTTACTACTTTTCTAAAACTAGCAGTTGAAAATGATGTTAAAGTAATTAATGATAACTCTGAAATCATAATCAATGAAAAAGGAGAAATGGTTACTGAAAACACACAATATATTGCTAGAGATAATACAATTACAACTTCCATAAATCAATGTCCTGAATCCTTCTCACAAAGTAGTAGAATACTTAAAGTAGTTACTCCAATTTTCGAAAAATTCCCAAGGATTAGTATATATGATTTGTCGACCTCATCTTCGATGTGGTTAGAAGAAGCAGGCTATTTTCATATTTTACAGTCTTTAGGAAGAGAAGATGGGAAAAAGAGTATCAGTAAGGTAAAAAGTGATTTTAGTAAAATATTTTCTTTAACAGATTCTCTAGAAATTATTGATTCATATCACACTCAAATCAGTATATGTGATTCAACAAATGATTGGATACAAGTTTCTGCATCAAAAAAGATGTTTCACTTCAATATACCTTTGCAGTTTGAGCTATCAGCAGCTCCAATCCTTGCAAAGAGCTTTTCGCAAAAACTAGACAAAAAAGAGGATTTCAGAGAAGGGTCAATATCCATTGAAGAAATCCTTTGAATTCTTATTTATTGAAAATTCTTAATGAAATTATTATAATTTAGATTTTCATCTTGGCAGTACTTTCTAATTGCTCTTATATGTGATTTGAGAATCAAAGGTGTTAACTTTTCTAATTTATCAGTTTTATTTGCAGCTTGTAGTAGATTAATTACAATTTCTGAATCAATGCCTTTGCTCTTTTCTATGAAAGTTCTCTTTTGTTTTAGAGATGCGTTCTTCAATTCCTTTACTAATTGTTTTGAACCATCAACTCCAATATTATTGAGTGCAGTAACACCAGTTTTCATATTGCCTTCATTTATCATTTTAATGAGATCTAACATGATTGAAGTATCCTTTGCTTTTGATAGTAAGATGATAAGTCTAGTCCTTGCTTTTTCATTCTTCTCTTTAGTATATCTGGCTTTAAGGACTGGAATTGCTGATGGCCCCATTTCTTCTACAATACGTTGAAGATTTCTAAACCACCTCTCATCCTTTGATTTTAGATTAGAAAATGTCAGCTCAAGAACTTTCGAATCCATTTGACCAATAGCATCTACTGTAGCGTTAACCAAATTATTGTTAGGGGAATTAAGATTAGAAAATAACTTCTTTGCAATTGGAGCTCCAATATTTACAGCTGCATAAACAGCTGCATCTCGAACTAATTGCTTTGGTCTTTTCATATTATTGATGATAACATCGATGACTCCAGGATCTTTTAACTCTCCTAAAGCACGAGTAGATATTTCAGCAATTATATCATCACTCTTCTTTGCTGCATTTATTAGAGTTATTAGAGCTCTTTTGTTTTTAATTCTTCTAAGAGATTCAACTGCTGTTCTTCTAACTTGAATATTGGGATCTGTGAGAAGGTTAGACAGAGCTGGAACAGCTTTTGCGCCAAATTGCGGCATTATACGGCAGCCTTTTTCCCTTATTTCATGATCGATTTCCCCCAATGATTTCAAAACTATTTTGAATATTTCATCTTCTTTACTTAGTAATTTCCCTGATCGAAGAGCAAAGGAATAACCCAGATTTTGTAGTTCTTCAGTAGGATAGTATAGATATAAAATGACACCCAATTTTACAACTAGAGAAAGGTCGACATCTAACAGACCATCTAAGCATAAATCAATATTATCAGAGCCAAAATAGTGTAACACCTCTATAGCGTTCTTTCTTAACCTTAAATCATCTTCAATCAGCTCTTCAATTAATACTCTTATTGATGGTGTTCCCAAGGTTAACAAAGCTTCAGTCACAGCTTCTATAATAGAAGGATTCTTACCTGCTAATTGACCTGTGAGCAATCTTATTGCGCCTACATAGCCATATTTTTCGCTCATAACAAGAGTTAAACATTGAGCAGCATTTCTTCTAACATTTCTCTTACCCTTATGGAGCGCGGTCATTAAGTGATCGTAACTTGAGTCGCCGATTCTTTTCATGGTCTCTATTATGAAAGGAATATTCTTATCATCCTCAAGAGCTGAGATAAGAAATGGCAGAACATTGTCACCAAGCAAGGCAAGAGATCTAGCTGCATAGTATGCTAAAGGCTCCCCTTTTTCGAATTGTTCAATTAGAACTTCACAAGCATTATCATTACCTAAATTCCCTAAAGCCTCGATTATTGCAAGTTTAGTTTCAGTTGAATCATTCTTATTTGCAAGTCTTTCTATTAAAACATCGCTGTTTTTTGGTTCATCAACCAGCATTAGTGCTAAAGAGCCATATTGAATATTTACTTCACTTTTGTCTTTCAAAATAATATCTCTTATATTCTTGATAATTAGAACTGCTAACTCAGGATATTTCGTAACTGTAAGAAGAGTTAATTCAGGAAATATAGTATTAGATTGTTTTATTCTATAAGATAGAATTTTCTTAATTTCTTTTGTTTGCATAGATATGAAGTTGTAAGTTATAAATGAATCTACCAGATTAGAAAAATCTGAATCACAAGTTCTCAAGGTAAGTTCTGTCAGAGTTGACAAGATTGGAACAATCTTATAAGATTCCTGAATTGATTTGAACAACTGATCTGGTTTAAAAGGAGAAATAATATCATAAATTAAATCAAAACTAGAATTACTATTTAGATATTCATAGAGAATTGGTATGAAATAATTCAGGTTTTTAATAATTACTTGTTTAATATGTGGATGAGGATTTTTGAGATAAAATTCAACAATATTTTTTGTTGGAATAAATTCAGTACTAAAAATCAAGTCTGAGCTCTTTTTTCTTATTCTTTCATCACTATCAGCCATCAACTCAACCAAAATGTGAAGTACTTTGAGATTTCCTAGAGGAATTTTGTCTTGTTGATTATTTTGGAGATAAGAACGTAAAGTATCTATATTCAAGTACTCTTCCCCCTCATATCCTTTCTAAACTGAATGAAGTCGATAATTTTGGATCCTAGGTTATCAAAAGCGTTACTAACGTTTTCATCAGTTTTAGCCGAAGTTTCAAAGTATTCTACTTTAAAACCTCTATCTTTGTATTTCTTGTTCAAAGTTTGGATATAAGTTGAAACCTTTGCTCTAATTTTTTCACGAGTAGCTGGTGATATTAAATCCATTTTGTTTCCTAATATAGAGAATGGAACAATGCCTCTCTCGGTTCCTGTTTCTAATTCTGTAATCCATTGATCCAACTTCTTTAAAGTGGTTGATTTCTTCGCATCAAACACCATCAAAGCCCCCAGAGCACCTTTGTAGTACAGCATACGAAGACTCTCAAAGATTTTTTGTCCTGCAATATCCCATATTTGAAAAAGTACGGAATAATCTTGAACTTTTTTGGGTAGGGAGGCAAAATCAGCACCAATAGTTTGGAGATGCTCTGTGATGAAACCATCACCTAGATATGAACGGCGTAAACTTGTCTTTCCAACCCCAGCTTCGCCGGCAAGTATAATCTTCAAATATAATTTTTGTCCATAACTCAAAATATTCACTTCTTCTTTATCTGGAAACTGTTTGTACATTTCAGTGTATTATACTAGATAATAAATTACCTAATTTAAAGATTTTAGGAAGTACTAGTGCGAGAGTATTAAGAAACAAAATTGACCCAAAGAACACACTAGAAAGCATTAGAAAAGGGGAACTGAAGATAACACCATCACTAAAAACAAAAATCCAACCTAGTATTAGTTCGGTTGCTATATTAATGAAAATAGCTGTGTGAATTCCAAATTTACAAAAAGCATATCCACAGATTAATCCAACAACAAAAGCATAAATCATTTTCCCTAGATTCCAACCATATGTAGGTTGGACATAGGCATAAGCAATAGAAGAGAAAATCATTAGAATACCAGTTAGTCCATCTAATTTTCCCCACCCCCCTGTCAAATAGAAAAGAAGATTTCCTGGTTGCCTGTTTTTGATATATCGTACAAGGATGGAAGTTTCATCAACATTCTCAGATTTCGTTTTTGAGTGATATTCAACCAACTTCTGTAAAAGATAGACAAGACCTCTTATCAGAAAAAGTGGTAATCCAAAGAGAAGTAATCTGAACATGATTTCTTCTCCAAAACCTTCCCAAAATGACTGAGTTAAATGAACAAAACTAGTATAGTTCCTTCCATCTACCAAAAAAGGTCCAAGAACATCTGTATTTTGAAAAATGCTAATGAAAAACAAAGTTGAAAAAACACTTAGTAAGATAAGTTTCATAACTGATACAGAATTGCTGTTTCTTACTCTAGAAAACACCATATTGTATCTTTTTGGTGTTTTAGATTCAATAAGATGTGATGGTATAAAATCAAGTGTTTTAATTTCAGGATCAAGTATTTGAAAAGCTATATCTTCTTGGGTTTTCTCTGCTTTCTTTTCTTTAAACTTCTCAAGATTAGTTTTAATATTCTCTTCAGTATTTCTCTTTTTCAGGAGAAGAATAGAGAAAGTTAAGCAAATTAAAAGAATTGACAAAATTGCTTGAGTAAGCTTCCAATCAAAAATAACATTTGAAGGCAATGATGTTTTCCTGAAAAACTCTTGAGCTAAACCATTTATCGGATCAAAATGATACCAAAAGTTTGGGTAAAAAAAATCTAAACTTGCGTCAGTAACTGAAGCTTCTGTTGATGGATAGAGAATGATAATAATTAAATTACTAACCACTATTACACCAGCTAATCCAATCGCTAGAAAAGCGTTGAATTTTCTTAAATTCTGTTTTAGTTGTTTCGGAAACAAACCTAAACCATACCTGTCACTAATACTTTCTAAGGGGGTTCTCTTCAGCAATTTGCAAATCTTATTCTCAATTCTAGGAAATAGAAAAACTCCCAGTATCGTACTGATTGCAATCAACTGTAGATTCTCTAGAAATATAGATGAAATTCGAATAAAGATATGCAATTCTGGAAGATTCAGAAAGGAAACAATAATCGAATAGATTAATAGAATAAGAAATATTGGCAAAAAAACTGTTATAATGTGATTAAGAGAATTGTCTTCAGATCCTAGATTCTTTTTGAGGAACCATCTTCTTAGGGACCAACCATACAAGAAAAAGAGTATTATTATACCTATAGAGAGAAAAATAGAATTTTTAGTATTAACTCCATAAAGTGGAGAATCTGTTTTTGCTTCATTCTTAGGTAAATACAAATCGAAAACTAAACGGATAATTGAAAAAGAAAACACACTAACAGAAAACAGCAAAGAATCTAGAAGAAAACGTCTTTTTTGCATTTCAACCTACTCGTTAGAAGCCTTTCTTGTGAAACAGAAGTCTAGTTATTTATATGTTTTTACACTTTAAAAAATAGGAAAAATTTTTAAGCGTGTTCAAAGCATTTCTATCACTTACTCATAAGCGTAATTATGAAAACTGGTTACAGGTGAATAAAATGAGTGAAGAAGAAACAATTGAAAAAGAAGAACCCAAGAAGAAAACTCCAGCTAAGAAAACTCCAGCTAAGAAAACTCCAGCTAAGAAAACTCCTGCTAAGAAAGAGACACAAAAGATACCTGAGAAACAACAAAGCCAAATAATTTACATCGGCAAGAAAGACACCATAAGTTATGTCTTAGTTGCAGTTACAATACTCAACAAAAGTGATATGTGTTCAATTCAAGCTCGTGGAAGACAGATTTCAAAGGCTGTAGATATTGCAGAAATTACCAGAAGAAAGTTCTTACAAGACATGATAGAGGTAGATGAAGTTATAATCGGTTCTGAAGAGATACATTCTGATGAAGAAGGCATACCACCTAAGACAGTCTCAACAGTAGAAATAATATTGAAGAGGAAATAAACTTCGTCTACACAACTTGAGTAAAAACCTTTCTCACATTTTTTCCTTATATTGAATATTAGGGCTTTATCATTTTATAGGTTTAGATAAAATCTCCTGTTTCTATTTTTTGAGGTAAATAGAAATTTGTAATATATTGAGGATCTCTTGCATTCAATGCTTGTATTTCAGCTTTGTAGCCACTAGCAAGTAATATTTGCAATTGTTCTTCCCATCTTGGTTTTCGTTTTACAAACTCTTCTTCTAACATTAATTTAGATCTGTGAATGTCTTTAGAAGTTAGCTTAAGTAAAGCGCTTCTGGGAATGTCAAATCCACTTTCTTGAGATAAATCACTTGGAAGTAATCCCAACCATTTGATATTAGGAACTGCTAAATGGCTGGATTCAAAACTTAACGCTTTACTACCAACACTGTAAACTCTCATAATCTCAAAACCATAAGGATCGGCATCCATTATTGCGAATATGGGGATGTTCAAATCATCATTTATTTTCTTAAGAAATTGTCTTGTAGCTATATCCGGTTGGCCTTTAGCAGTTATCAAAATACTTGGAACATAATCGTAGAAGTGATCTTCAGCTAAACGATTGAAAACAGCATCTTTTTCTATAACTAAACACATTTCTGCATCAGTATCAAATTCGTCTATATCATCAATATTGGGAGAGATGGCTTTCCCAGCACCAATTGCTCTGCAGTCAATTAAATCGCCTTTTTCCTTGAAGCTTATTCTTCCAACAACTATTCCTTTGGAGGATGCACTCACATTAAGGGAAGATCGAGTTACCTGAAGCATTGCACCGAGATCTTCAACTAAGGAATCTGAAACAGACTGCTTCTCAAAGGAATTAACATCCATATAGAAAATATCTCTTTTTGTACTGTGTATGTCTCTCGAAAGAATATTATGTATTATTTTCATAATTATGGTCATTTGTTCAACAGAACTGACAGAAGAAAGGCTTCTAAATTGTCGTTCAATCAGCTGTCTACCAATTAACACAAGTTCTTGTTCTTCATCAAAACCCACATTTGATCCACTTCTAGAAGGAATGTAAAAAGATGCATCAGAGGGAGTAGCCAAAGCTTGCTTTAGAAAATCTAAAGCATATTCAACAAGCAAGTTATTTGTATCTTGAGATGATTTTGTTTCTACATGAGTTACACCATAAGGCA
>JAGLOH010000390.1 GCA_023139025.1 Candidatus Heimdallarchaeota archaeon
TTATCACACATACATTGTTGAAAATAATCTTGTAAATGGGAAAGAGTTTGGTTATTTTACAAATCAGCAGAATTTGGAAATCACAGAACCAATCTATGGTCAGATGCTTCTCTCCAATTGCTCTGGATTCATAATAAAAAATCAAATTTTGGAACGAACTGGTATAGGATTGCTTGTTAAATTCAGCGACAGAATAACTATCATACACAATAAATGTAACTTCAACATAGAACGAGGGATTTTACTGATTCAAACAAAATATTCGATGATTCTAAATAATACTATAAATAACAATTTATTAGGTTTAGAACTTGAAAACTCAGCAAATAACACCATCACATACAATACATTCACAAACAACATTGCTTGGGGGGTACTTTTAGATGAAGATTCAGCCGATAACTCTGTTCATCATAATTCTTTTATTGATAATAATCCATTTGGAACAGCTCAGGGATACGATGATGGGTACAACATTTGGTATGATGAAGTATCAGAAGAGGGTAATTACTGGTCTAACTATTTCGTAGTGGTTGGAAGCTATTATATAGATGGAGATGCAGGAACTCAAGATCTTTATCCTCTTTCAGAACCTCCAATCTATGAACCTCCAATCATCAAAAATAACAAGATTTACTACTCGTTTCTTTCTTTGGTTGTATTAATTCCACTAACTGCATTTGGTTATTTCAGATTTAGTTCGAAAAGAAAAAGATAGTACATCTGAACAACTTTGTCTTTTTAGTTTTTATTGTATTTCTTGATTCTCTTCTACTGTAAACAAAAACCATTTGTGATAACAGTATCAGGAATACTAAAGGAGAGATAAATGCGAAGTTTGTCTTTTCAGTTAGTTGTTAAAGAAGGTTTATATGATTCAAAAATTCTCTTTCCTTTATTCTTCAAATAGACTCCAGATTTTTAGTTTTGTGTCCACAAGCAACTTATGAAAGAGAATGAAGGAAGCTAGCTAAAAGAGGATGAGTTAGTTGAAAGATATAGATATGAACAAGTGAGATGCCAGTTTCAACTTCTATTTTTTAAATTCGTTTAAATACTCGAGAAAAACTTTCCCCAGTTTATAAATGAAAGTTCTAATTAGCAAAGTAGAGAGAAGATGAACTGGAAAATGGTCTTTGTAATCTACGTGGAAGGGAAAGAGGGAAAGATAGAGTTAACAAGACAGAAGATAACGACAGTAGATGGATTACATTTCTTCTTAAAGAACTTCTTTGAGGAACAGAAGGGATGGATGATAGAAGAGAGGGAGAAGAGAGCATGGAAATATGAGATAGTATTCGAGGATGAACGGGGAAGGGAAATAAAACTGAAGAAACTACATGAACTGATCCATGAGAGTGAAGAGATAATAAGAGTGTTCGAGATGACAGAGAGGACAATAGGACACTTGTTAGCGGAGGGGATAAGTTGATTTATCTATTAGGAACACTATTGGTTCTAGGATTGGTTTGGTGTGTAATAGTACTAGAAGGTTTTCAAATTAAAGAGAGTTCTTTAGAGAGGAAATTAAGAGAAAAAATGGGTTTAGGTTTGAGATGAAAAAAGAGGAAAAGGGATGAGTAGAAAGAAAACAGGGAGGGGAGAAGGTGGATTATCGTAAATCAGCAATAGTGCTAGGAATAATATTGTTCTGGTTAGGGGTGTATTCTCCTGAAATATACCACAATTTCTTTTTACTGGATTCTTTAAAAAATAAAGAAAATGCTGTTATTGTTATAATAGGTAAAAGATACCCTTTAGAGTTAGGACATGTAGTTGATGAAAACCATCAAATATTCAAAGAACTATACAGAGATTTCTGGTATAATCTTACGTCTACATTAGCTAATTATTTGGGATGGCAATTTCATTTCTTCTATGAAGATGAATATCAGTCTGAAAAGATGAAATACAATCAAGTATTGGTTTTATTAGAAGGGATGGGATTCTATAGTGAGGAAGAAAGGAAGCAATATTTCTCATTATCATCTGGGATACAGCCTAGTGTAAATGAATTACTATCCCCGATATTAAGTGCAAACCTAACACTGATATCAAGCACAAGTTTTTTCAAAAATGATTGGAGAACAGAGATAGAAACAATAGGGGAACAAACAGTATATACTAGTAGTTTGTCAGAGAAATTAGAATTTCTGTATTTTTCTCTATTAGCATATAGTAATGAAACATTAGTGTATCTAGACATAGTATCATATGGTTCATGTTACATAAGTAAATTAGTGGAAGGATATAGTTTTGCAGAAGTAAATGAAACCTTGTGGAATTATATGTT
>JAGLOH010000391.1 GCA_023139025.1 Candidatus Heimdallarchaeota archaeon
ATATGGAAAACTAGGTATTTAAGAATATACTTTCCAAGAAAGACAAATAACTCTTATAAAGGTTAAAAGATTGAATATCATATGTCAAAAATACTTATCTTGAATGGAAGTCCAAGAAAGAAGGGGAATACTTTCTTTCTAATTCAAGAATTAGCTAAAACAATAATTCAAAATGGACATGATGTAGAAATTCTTCATCTCAACGACTATGACATCAAACCTTGCCAAGGTTGTTTTTGGTGTTACAAAGAATTTCCGTTAAAATGTGTTCAAAATGATGTAATGAATGGACTATATCCATCTGTTTTAGACTCAGATGTAATTGTTTTTGCGTCTCCCATTTATTGGTTTAATTATTCTGCTCAATTAAAGCTGTTTGTTGATAGATTAGTGGCTTTACATGTTCAAGGTGGGCATTCTCTTAACGGATATAAGTTTGCCAGCATTTTCGTATATGGAGACACAAATGCACAAGGATCCGGAGTTCATACTGCAATTGAATCAATCGATCACATGATAAGATATTTCAGAGGAGAAAATTTAGGGGTTGTTCATGGTACAGGAGGAGATGATTTAACTGTTCCTGATAATCCGGAAATTATGAAAGATCTAAAAGAGCTTGCAGAAAAAATATGTTCAATATAGTTGTTTATTGCTGAGAAACTTGTTTCATAGTTTTAGCTAACTTTTATTAGTGTTTCTTGCTTTATTTTTCTGATGGAAATGGCAAGATTTAGAGGCTCTGTTGTATTGATACTTATTTTGTTTGCTTCTCTTTTTTGCTCAAATATGGTAAATTCATTACCTCAAGAGGTTACAATAACAATCTTAGAAGAGAAACCAGTTTGCGATAATGAAAAACCAATAGTTGATTGTTCTTATGATATTCAATCCTATGAGAATTTTGGTGATCAAAAGGATTTTTGGACAGCAAATCTTCAGACACAAGAATGGTTTCAAGTAAGAGCCACTTTACTAGCTGTTGGAGAACAGTGTTACATCTACATGGATAACATAACAATCACCTCAATGGGTCAAAATCAAGCTATAGAAAGAAGTGAGATTTGTAGGAATGAATTTGATCGGATTGTGTACCCAAAAAATTATGAATTAATGGGAAGCCCAAATGGTACTTTAGGTGATATTGACAATGATCCTCGGATAACAGTCTTCTTAGTTCAAGGAGTTGGTAGTTACTATTTACAGCATAATGAGCTTGTTGGTACTTCTTATTCAAATAATAGAGAAATGGTTTATGTTGCTACTGGAATGTCTCTCGTTAATACTATCGCTGTTATGTGTCATGAGACTAACCATTTGTTTTTGTTTAATTATGATCTGAACGAAGCAATTTTCTTTGTTGAGGGATTAGCAGAATTTTCTATGTATAATGCAGGATATATGTCGAATTATTCCTTTATGCAGGATGGGATGACTTTAAACACAACCATGTCATCATATCTATTTTCTCTTCATCCCTCTGTGTCTTTGTTCTACTTTGATGAAAATTATTATTCTTATGCAAGTTATGGATCTGGTTATATGTTCCTTTTCTATCTAGCTGAGAAATATGGAATTCAAATCATTAGAGATTTAGTTCCACTTGATTCTCTTGATGGTTCTCAGGCAATTGAGCAAATTTTGTCAAATCACGGGTATAATATAAGTTTTAATGAGCTTTTTCTAGATTTTATTACAGCCTGTACTATTGATGAAACAGGAATTTATGATAATCTCTATGGTTTTAGTAATGCTGACTTCCAGATAGCTACAAGACAGTTAGTTTATGAATTTCCTTATTCAGTTTCTGATATAAAACATAGATATTATGGTGTTGAAATAAAAGAAATAAATGAAGTTCCCAATGAGTTCACTCTAGAAATAGAAACTCCTGAAACTCCTCGTTCCTTAGGTGTAGTAATCATTATTCTTGATGATACTGGGTGGAATATTACTCAAACTATTCTAACTGGTGATGGTTCTACAGTCAATTTGTACTGCGGTGGAGAGAACATTGAAAGAGCTTATGTTATAACAAGTATGATTAGAGATGGAACACCTAATGCACCAATAATATGGATGGAAAGCCCATTTAATCTACTTGATTTCACTATCAAAGCAGGCCATTCTCCTTCAACAACGGATGAAACAAGTATGATATTTCTATCTCTATTACCCTTTCTATTAGTTGTTGTAATTCTTACTAGAAAAATCAAAGCATGAAAGAAAAAAAGAAAAGGAAGTTGATTTCTATTGATTATACTATTCTATAGAAGTATTGTAAAT
>JAGLOH010000392.1 GCA_023139025.1 Candidatus Heimdallarchaeota archaeon
CATAGGCTTTCTTGCTAAATTCACCTACTTTCTTACCAGATTTTATTGTTACTTCTTTGGTCTTATTGTAAGACGGAGCCAACTTTCTACCAACGTTTTCTGTAATTTCTCCAATTTTCATTGTCTTCCATCTTAGCATCATATCGTCTTTGTAACTTGTTCCTTCGATTTCATCTAAAACGGTTAGAATTTCTTCTATCATTGGGGTTGTAAATTCAACGCCTAAAGGCATCTTAAGTTTCCCTAAAGGACTAAGCTCAAAAACAGGAAAGCCTTCCTCTACTTTAGTTTTAAACACACCTTTGCGTTTAATATTGAGCATCTCTATAACTTCGTAAATCTCCTCTCCATCAGATTCAGCTATCGTTTTGAGTGCGTTTATTCTTTCTATTTGTGAAGAAAGTCGAGTTGTTTTTGCTTGAAGACTCTCAATAATAATTAATAGACTTTTCTTATGTTCCTCAAAAGTGATTGAGAGATTCTTAAAATTAGTGGAAAATTCTTTAGATATACCTCTTTTGGGAAGATTTACTCTAAGAAGCATCATTTCCTCAAGTTTATCTGCAGCTTTGTTAACATATTCATCTCCCTTAAGGACTAATTCACTAGAAGCTTCCACTTCAAACTCATTGTTTATTACATTTCCATTTTCAATATACATCTCAGCTTCTTCTGAAAGCATCTGCATCTTACAAGTTCGCAAAATTAAATCATAAGCTGTTACTTGTTCTTCTACTTCAGTTAACCTCTCATCTAAGTAAGAATAAAACTCTGAAACATCAAAAGAACCAGATGATAACTTGTTGTACTCATCTCTGATTCCACTAATTTTGTTGACTATCTCTCCTATGGTTTCGCCATATAGTTGGCCTTTTTCTAGAATTTCATCAAAAGATAAATCTTGCATGAAGGAGAGTTTGCTAGATATTTCATCCTTAAATCTTGGGATCATTTCCTCAATATATTTTTTCCTTTTGGACATCAATACATTATCAAGTCGCTGAATATCATTTTTTAATCTATTTTCTCTCATTTCCAACTTAGTAAATTGACCATAAACTAATTCATTTAGAAGATAATCATTGACGTACTTATCAACGAGCTTGTCTGCATCTTTTGTGAGAGGTCTAATCTGAGTATATTGATCAATAATTCTCATATAATGTGAATTTATTTCTTCAAAAGTATAAAGAGAACTATCCTTAAAGATATCTTTTGTATTCTCAATATCAAAATCTACAGTTCTAAGAAGTAAATCAACAGCTGTTTTTACTTCCTTTACTTTTTTAGGTAAAGGTCGTAGAGTACCTGGTATCATTAAACTAATGTTATGGACATTATTGAAAAATCTTGTGAAAGCTTCTGTTACATTGTACCAACTTATTCTTCTTCTGCTTCTTCTTCAATTTCAGTTGGAGCAGCGTAGAATGAAGCTAAACTACCTGAGGGGTTTGATTGTATTGTTATAATAGGAGCTTTGAATCTTTTCCTAATATTTGTATGAGTAATGAGGAATATTTGAGAAAACTTCTCTTCCGCTACGAGCCCTTCTATTACTTTGGCTCTTCTTGCATCATCCAAAGATCCCAAAGGTTCATCTAGAACAAGAATATCCATCTTTGGAGGTTGGTAAGGTGAGGTTTTAAGAGGTCTGATTCTCTTTAAAAGCTCACTAATTCCAATTCTTAACCCTAAACCAATAGCTGCTTTATCTCCTCCTGACAGTAGAGTTTGACTTTTAACGAACCCCAATACTTCATCTTTTATACTCATATTCAGAGTCTTTGTTTTTGTTGGTTCCAAGTATAATTCAGAATATCTCCCGCGTGTGAATAGATAGATGTATCCTCTTGTTGAATGTTGTATATTTGCTAGCATTCTATTAGAAATAAGATCTTCCACAATGAATTTCTCAACATAGGTTTGAACTTCATTTAATAATGCAATTTCTAAGTCAATTTGAGCAGTTTTTTCTTCTCTTTCTTTATTTTCCTTTATTTGATTATTGAGTTTATCAATTGTAGAATGATCTTTATTGATGGATTCCTTAATGTGCTTTTTTTGAACTGTGCTTCCATTAATATCATCATCTATTGTTTTTACATGATCAAAAAGCTCTTCAAAATTGCTTAATTTATATTTCTTGGCCATTTCGTCTAAACTTTTCACAGCGAAGCTCTTAAGAGATTCAGTTATTTCTGAAGATAATTTATCTTTATCAAAAGTAAATCCTTTTAGTTCACCTAAATCCTTAATTAATTCTTCTAATTTTACAGAATTTTGT
>JAGLOH010000393.1 GCA_023139025.1 Candidatus Heimdallarchaeota archaeon
TTCAGAAACTTTAGCTAGTTCATCCTTCTCCACAAAAACATATCCAGAATTCGCTAATTCCGGAATAACCAATAAATCAAAAGATTTTGTTTCTTCAATAAGTTTAGAAATCGTATCAATATTTGTCTCAACATCTTTTAAAATTGGCTGAAACTGTAGAAAACCTACTTTCATCATTTTTCGTTTGATATTCATCTATTTAAATCTGTGGCAGAGAGGTTTACTGATTTCTTGAAGGTATCAACCAAAGAAATAAGTTCAGAAATATCATCTATTTTATAATCTGGTTCTAACTTCATCACTTTTTCAGGAGAAGAAGCTCCATAATATGCTAAAACAGAGTTAACTCTTGCTTGTTTTGCACTTTGTATATCAAACTCTGTATCGCCTATCATTAATGTGCGACTATTTGGGATACTGAAATCATTCATGATTTGAATAATAGCTTTTGATTTTGTACTATCAAGAGTACCTATTGGTTTATCGAATAGATGAGATATCTTAAAGTGTTGCAACCATTTTTCCATCCTTTCTTGAGATTTTCTAGACACTAACCCAATATAATTTGTTTTTTTAAGTTCTTCAAGTGTTTCTCTTACTCCAGAATAGAGACTTCGTAAATATGAATATTTATCTGTAATGTTTACATAATATTGAAGAGCTAAATCTAATAATTCAGGATTATCATTTTCCAAAAATTCAATGAAATCCTGCTTCTGATCAGTATTTCCCACCCTTTCTTTGAAAATCTTATCAGATAATTTCTTACCTGAGAAATGTTCTACTGTTTCTTGCATCTGCATAGCATATGCTTCTTTGGAATCAGCTAATACTCCATCAAAATCAAAAATGATTAAACAACATTTTTCTTGATTTCTTAAATCCATTACACCGTAAGAAAAGAATCAAAATAAATAGTTTGGGATGAGACTATTCATCCTTTTTTAAAGGTGCACTGCAACTTGTACAGAAATAAGCATCCATTTCATTTCTAGTATCACAGTTCCAACACTTTACAGTAGTTGAACTCTTTTTCCCAGAAATACTGCTTGCTTTTTCTTTCCAATCAAATTGATCAAAACCAGTAGATTTTTCTTCCATTCTTTGTGCAATTTTTTCTTCAACTTTGTGAAGATCATCATAAAATCCATCTATTTCATCAGTTCTATTCCTGAATTTTCTGGCTTCTTTGGCTCTTGCTTCGAAATTGAAAACATACTTAATATATTGTAATATATTCATTTTTCTATCTTTCAGATGACGGTTGATTAAGAACAAAATAGCTCCAACTTCAAGCAAACCTAAAATAACATAGATAATAATTTTAACTGTTTCTCCTGGGGGCTGGAAGAATGCAAGTAAAATACTCACTGGCAGAAATCCTGCAGAAATAACCAACATTGGCAGTCCAAGAACTAAATAAACAAGTTCATTCATAGCACTTGCTACACTATAACCTGCTCCAGAGAAGAACTCTATAATATAATAAGTAATGAGCATTGTTCCAACAATACATATTGCTAGAATTGATAAAACTTTAAGAAGTGTGATATCTAAAATAAATGAATAAGCAACGCAAGCTACTATTACACCCGCAAGAATGACTTGCTGCATAACATTTTCTCTTTTGAAAACTTTGCGTTTTCCTTTAGGTAATCCATGCATAGACGTCATCTCAAATGGAAATCATATATTTATTTATTTTACTATTTGAGCAATAGTACCAAAAATTAAATAAAATAAAAATAAAAAAGATAGAGAAGAGTTTTATTCTTCTTGTTTTCTTCTTCTTCGATATACAACCATAGCTTGAATTATCAATAAAGTTGCTCCAATAGAAAGCAAAGTTAGTGCATCGAAACCTGTTTTAGCAACAGGAGATTCAATGTATATTGTATAATTATTCACTGTTCTATAGAATGTACCATTAATATCAACAACACTGATGAAGAATTCAATAATTGTATTTACATCAAATCCTTTTCCAAATTCGAAGTAGTAAAATGGGACATAAGCAGTTCCATTGTATTTCATTATAGCTGTAAATCCTGTTGTGACATTATTGCTTGGATCAAATTCTGACCATGTGATGTTTACATGATTCCTTCCTGATCTGGTCTCAAGATCAGTTCTGTTAGTAATCTCAACAGTAACCATATATTTTTCATCTTCATAGAAGAGAGTGGTTGGTAAAGTAACGTCTTGACCATCTTCATCAGTAGTCAAAATGGAGATTTCAGGAGTTGAG
>JAGLOH010000394.1 GCA_023139025.1 Candidatus Heimdallarchaeota archaeon
GAGGATTATTACTTTAATAACACTATTTTTTCCTACAAAGTACCATTCAGTATTGTCTTTGGCTATAATAGTTTAATTATAAACAGTGAAAACAACACTCTATCTAATTATTGCTCTATTTCTACTGATCCACATGATCTTCGTGATTATATCTTATTACAGAATAGTAAAGTATATGCAAATATTCTTAATTCAACAAATGACATTGTTAAAACTCTTGTATTAGAACAAACAGGATTTATAGGTTTTTACTATACTTGGTCTTCTGGAAAAACTAACATTACAAACTTTTCTATAGGGCAATACTATTCACTCGTGATAGTTGATTATGATGAAGAAATATATGAATCTGAACCATCAAACACTGCATTATATGAGAAAGATGAAATAGTAAAAAATAGTTTTGAGATTATATGGATAATCTTTCCTATTTCTGTTATAATTGTTTTGCATTTATTAAAAAGGGAAAAAAACAATAAAAAGCACAATTCGGACTGAAAATCGATATTTTGTATAAGACCCTTTAACTGTTTCTCAACTTCAAGATATGTTGAAATATACAGGTGGACAAGAGATGTTTACTTATCTCCGTCCTAAATACTACGCCGGTGCCACTTGTGCCGTTATTGTCTATGATATCACCAATCAAAGCTCTTCTGATGAGATAGAAATCTGGGTAAATGAAGTTGTCTCGAAATGTCCTGATATACCTATTGTAGTTTGTGGAAATAAATTTGACTTAAATGAAGCAAGATCTATTGAGAAAGAAGTAATGTTAGAATATACTAAATTACATAAGTTTGATTATGTTGAGTCTTCGGCTCTTTCTGGTTTCAATGTAGACAAGCTATTTCATCATGCAAGAAGGTTATCTCATCAATATGGAGATGATATGTTGAAATTCAGAAAAGAATATTCACTTTAATTCATTGTATCGGTATAAAATTTGTTTTTAATTCTCCATAAAACTATAATTTTATAAAGATTGGATGATGATTTGCTAGCATGAATGACGAAGATTCTTCTATTATAACAGAGTTTGTTTCAGTTGAAGGTACTGAACCATTATCAAATGTTGCATCTATGTTTAAAGAAAAAACAAGAGAGATTCTGGTTTTTGAGGAACAAGATGTGTTTCTTGGTTACTTAACCAAAAGGTATGTTACACATCAATCAAAAGTTCAACCTGATACAAAAATATCAAGTTTAATTAAACGTGTGCCAACAGTTAGTAAAGACTCTACTCCTGATGTGATTGCAAGAGCGCTTTTATCTGAAAAGATTTTTTCTGTTCCTGTTGTGGATGAAGGTCATATTATTGGAGTTATTCGTGATATTGATTTGTTAAAAGATTCAGAAGATATTTTTGGCAGTAAAAAGGTTAAAGAAGCGATGACTCAAAACCCTATTGTAGTTACCGCAAACACTTCGGTTGCTAAGTTTATTGCCATTTGCAGAACTAATAACATCTCTAGAACACCAGTTGTTAATGAATCAAATGAGCTTGTTGGTATAATGAGCCCACACGATACTACTGATTTAATTTTATCAGATTCTTTAAAACAAAAACGAGGTGATAGAAAAGCAGGACAGCTAGATGTACTCTCAGTAACTGTTGAGGAGTTGATGACTCAAGAAGTTACAACTTGCACTGAAAATGACTTCTTAATAGAAGCTATAGTCAAGCTTGAAAAAGCAGATCATAAAGCATTGATAGTTATTGATGGGGAAAATCATCCTGTTGGAATAATCACAACTACCGACTTACTTGAAACTGTTTCAATGCCACCAGAAACTGAAGGTTACTATTTAAGAGTTCTTGGAGATGTTGAAGATTCAGACATGGAAGATGTTATTGAAATGGGAATTGAAATAGTAAAGAAATATTCGGACATAATTGGTACATCTGGTCAAATGTATATTCATGCAAAGGCAATTCCTAAAAGAAAGTTTCGTGGTTCTCTTCTTCATCAAGTGAGAGTGAGAATTTCTACAAATAAAGGAAAGACCTATGTTTCTCGTTCTGATGGTTATGGTATTTTTGGAGCATATGCTGTTGCTTTAGACAGAATCGAAAGAGAAATTGTTTCCGAAAGAGAATTAGAAATTCAAAGTCAGCAAACTGGGAGCACAAGATATATTCTAGAAGAAATTGAAGAACTCTAACATATTTCTTTTTCTCCACTTTTATTATTTTGATAATGTCCTACCGTTAGCTTTTTTATTTGCTAATTTGC
>JAGLOH010000395.1 GCA_023139025.1 Candidatus Heimdallarchaeota archaeon
AAAGCTTCTATCCAACCAAAAGGAGTGAAAAATACTACAAGTAGAGTGATAAAGAAAATTTGTGGTATTCTTTTTAGAGATAGGTTAAACTGATTCTCAATCAATAACCTCATCCATGTTCTAAAGTTTGCACCAACAGCAAACATTGTAATTACAACCAAATACTAAGTTACTTTCTAAACCTTATTAAATTTTAGGTGAACGCTTTTTCATATTTCATCTTTTGGAAAATATTTTGCCATCGTGTGAAAATTCTTTTCTTTTCTTCAGGAGGAATGTTATATTTAGTAGGCGTGTAATATTTATTGCTTTCAATATATTTCTCAATATATGGTTTAGCTTCATTAAATCCTGATAGTGATAAAGTATCATAAATTCTAGACATTTCATCTATTGGATTTGCTATCAACTCTTCATATCTGATTTCAATGAAATTTTCTTGGGGTATTAGATCTACTTCGTTGTAGAATTTAGTATACATGCCTTCATATGTCTCTAGAACAAATTCATCCAAATTTTGATATCCTTTTTGCAATTGAAAAATAGATATCAGCTTCTCATGCATTCTCTTTGTCGAATAATAGACCTCGTAAGGATTGCGAGCAATATGGATATATTTTGCATCTGGATACATTTCCATTAGGAATCTCACTCTAGCAGTATCAACAGGACTCTTTAGAACTAATCTTTTGAATTTCTTCTTAACTATCAATTTTTTCATCATATACCTATAGCTTCTTTTGATTTTCTCAATTTGCTTTTCAGATAATCCCTCAAGAGTCACATACTTGGTGTAAGCATCTTGGTTGTCTGGGAAATATGCTCCTGAATAGGGTGACATTGAGCTTAGGTTAGCGATTGCAAAATCATGTTCACTAGGTAAATCAGAGGTAATTTTCAAGTCATCTTGAGGTCTTGTTTCAGGAAGAAAAAGATTAAGCACCCATCTAAAAAACGGAGACGAATAGAGAAAGTGATTAGGAAACACACTCTCATAAAGTGTCATGACTTCATAATCAGGATTACTACTAAAGAGTTCATGTAGAAATGTTGTTCCTTGACGCCAATGTCCAAGTATGAATATTGGTTGATGTTTCGGTTCAACTTCACTTAATTTTATCCCTGCAAACAATCTTTCAATTATTGCTAGAGGTGTAAAAATTATAATTATAAATGTTATAACAAAAACATGAGGAATTTTTTTCCAAGAAATATCTAATTTGTTCTCAAACAACAGTTTCAACCAGATAAATAAGTTAGCTCCGACTACAAAGATTTGAATAACCTCCTATTCAGATGAGTATTTGAAATTAATCTATTATGAAAAGTCGTGTGAAACGAAACATTTGCTGAGATAATTCTCATATTTCATCAAATAAAAGATTAAATGATTAAATATTCTAGAACTACTACCATTGGGAGTAGCACTAGAAACATTTATTAATTTGAATCACCTAACTTGGGGTAGTAATGATTGTTTAGGTGATAATTTGGCTGTAAAGAATGAATATGTTATTGAAACTCAAGATCTTGTAAAAATCTACAAGACAGGAAAAGTAAAAGCTGTAAATGGTTTAAACTTGAAGATAAAAAAAGGAGAGATTTATGCTCTAATAGGTGCAAATGGGAGTGGCAAGACAACTTCTTTAAACATGATTACTGGAGCTCTTTTTCCAACATCAGGATCAATAAAAGTTCTAGGTCAGGAAATACCTAAGAATAGACGATTGATTACAAATTACATCGGTGTTGCTCCTCAAGACTACTCTATCTACTATGATCTAAGCTTAGAAGAAAATGTACGCTTTTTTGCAAGATTATATGGAATGAAGAAAGCAGAATTTGTACCAAAATATAATGAACTTTTGCAAATTTTGCGTCTTGAAGAAAAAAGAAAGGCTCTAGCAAAGAATCTTTCTGGTGGAATGAAGAGAAGAGCTAGTATAGCCTGTGCTTTAATCCATTCTCCAAAGATAGTATTTTTCGATGAAGCTACTGTCGGAGTTGATCCTGTCCTTCGAACGTTTTTTTGGGAATATTTTAGATCTCTAAGGGAAAAAGGAGTTACGCTAATATTGACTTCTCACGTGATGGATGAAGCAGAGAAAGCTGACCGAATAGGGTTGATGAGAGCTGGAAAATTAATTGCTGAAGGAACTCCTGACCAGTTAAAGAAAGAGCATAATTCAAACAGTATAGAAGAGATTTTCATTAAATTAAGTGAAGGAG
>JAGLOH010000396.1 GCA_023139025.1 Candidatus Heimdallarchaeota archaeon
GATCAATAGTCTTTATTTCAGTCTTCTTTGCGTTAATCAAGTTATCCTTCTTTGAAATTCCTTTGGTAAGAGCAGGAATAGAGCGCTTTGACCTTTCCAATAGTTCATTGAATTTTTCTTCTTGAATATCTTGCTCACAAACATCACACTTTGGTTGACCACCTTTTTCAGCAATAGTTTCCAAGCTTTTCTTCCTCTTGTTAAAGTTTCCAAGATCTATATCGATGACTCTTCTTTCCTCTTCGAGTTTTTCTATTTCTTTTTGTATTTCATTCTGTTTAATCTCATTATCCTTAATTTGTTTTTTAAATTCATTACTTTTTGATTCTATAGTTTTAAGTTCAATTGGAATCTTTAGTGAAAATTTTTCTCCCGTTTCAGATATATTCTGCTTTTTCTTATTTATAATTGAATCTAATTGTTTTGTTCTACCAGTAAGCACATTAATTTTTTGGATTTCCTTTATTTCTGGAAATTGACTGGCATTAATTTGTAATAGTTCTATTTTTTCTTCAAAACCAAGTATATCTTCTTTAGCTTTTTCTATATTTTCCTTTTTCTCTTCAATTTCCTGCAAAATATTCTCTGTTGTTCTTTGAATGATATGTTTAAGCTTCTGGTTTTCAAAATTGTTTTTCTTATCTTTTACAAGACTTAATGCTTTATCTCTATAATAATCCAATTGGAAGAGTTCATAGATAATATTTCTTAATTCAGCTCCTTTAGCTTCTGCTAAAGCTTGAACGGATCCTTGTCTCACTATGATCGTATTCAAAGCCTTTTCTTTGTTAATATTTAGAAGATCCGTGAGTTTCTTTTCTACATCAGGTACTCCAGTACAAATTGTTTGTTTACCAGAAACATTTCCAGCCATAGCATCTTTTGAATCGATTCTCATAAGAAAAGCTTGAACAGCTGATTTCTTACCATGGGTACGACGAATAATGTAACATTTATCATCTAATTCAAATGCTACTTCAACATCCGTTTCAGAATATCCTCTTCTAATTAAATCATCCTTAGTCCCAAGTTCTTTAGTAGTAGTTGGGTCATAGAAAAAAGCATAGAATATTGCATCGAACAAGCTAGATTTACCAGTGGAATTTTCACCTTCAACAAATAGAAGTCCTTCAGGCAGAATCCCTAGTGAGGGGACACGAATATTATTGTAACACTTGAAATTTTCAGCCCTAAGCCACAGAATTCTCATCTATTCCACCTCTTCCTCCTCAATTGTACTAGTCATCGCTGATGAGAATACCTCTTCAATGATTTTAGCTCCAATTTCAATTAGCTGTTTTGCCTGTTTTTCGTTCTCTAAGCTTAAAGAACGAATATATTTCTCAAAATCAACAACGGGATCTTCAATTAAGTAATCATATAGTTTAGCTCCTTTCTGAAGACTTACAGGGGCTCTCTTGATTACTTCACCAGTATCCCATCTAAATTCAAGTATGTTATACTTATCAGTAAATACTTCTTTCTGAATCTCATTCAGGATATCCTCCATTCCCCACCAATTAGATAATAACACTGCTCCATCAAATTTTATTTTTAGCCTAACAGCTTTATCACCATAAAATTTATTCTTAAACTCTGCAATTTTATTTCTTATTTCTTTTTCAAACCCTACTGTTGTTAAATCAGTATTAAGAGTATAGTCAATTTGTTTCATAGAGCGTACTGACTCAATTTTGATTGTTTTCACTATTGAATCTTTTCCTTTTTCAACATCTACTTCTAATACTCCCTTTACTTGGTTTCTTTCTGCAAAAGTATACCTTGCACTACTTCCACATTGCCAAGCATTTTTCTTGATTTTTCTTTGTTGATGATCGTGACCTAGAGCTACATAATCATACTTGTAATTCAAGATAAGTTCATGTAAATCCATACCTCTTTCCATTCCATGTGCTACAGCTATAGATATTTTCTCATGGTCTGGTTGTTGATTGTTTTGTAACCATTTCTCATATTCTTGTGCCCAGTTTTCTAATCTTCCAAACTTAAGATATGGAAACATAAAGAATTTTACGTCATCAAATTCTAGAGTTAGAGGTGTGTTATTCCTTATTGCATTTTTCAATTGATAGTTAGTGAAGATATGGATGTTATTCGGGAAAGCTGCTTGTAGGAACTCAATTGTTGAATAATTCCTAGTTAGATAAGTACCATGATTTCCATCTATAATTATGAGAGGGATTTTAAACTCAGTTTTCTCGAAAA
>JAGLOH010000397.1 GCA_023139025.1 Candidatus Heimdallarchaeota archaeon
AACCAATCTCTATCTGAAGCATATGCTATATCACCATCAACCTTGATATCATAGTAACGACCCCAGGAAGTAAGAGAATCAGTTCGTATCTGATTTGTTAAATCCAAAGTTTGGTAGATAGAGACACTTGTATCCATTGCTTCTGATGCATCTACAGCATAAACATGTGGTCCTTGTACCCAAAGTGAAGTTATATTTGTACCAAAATGTGGTTCATTAAGCTCATTACCCCAACTTAGAAAGTTTGGATGTGTTACATTAATGACACCATATCCACCCAGTTGCCAGGAAATATATACTAAATCTCCAGCTACAAATACATCTAATAGTTGATTGCCAGTAGTAAATCCTTCTTGCTTTATATTTTGCGGATCCAGAATATCATAGATGTAATAAGCACTATCTGCCATAAGATGAGCAAAGGTTCCTTCAACATCAAGTTTACGGAAATTACCTCCAACAGGATTTACATGATCTAGCAGAATTGGATTATTAGGATCACTAACATCAAGAGTATAGAAACCATCAGATCCCCCCGCAACATAAGCTATATCACCTAAAACTCTTACATCCCAAGCTTGAAGCCCAGTGAAAGCATTTACGTAATAAGATTGCGAGAAATCTGTAATTCCAGCACCAGCACATATTCGAAAAGTGCGAATTCCATCGTCAGATGCAACAACTAGAATACCTCCGTAGAGGTCAACATCCCAAACATAAGGTAATGGCATATCAGTTACAAAAGCAAAATGTTCGTGACTTGCAACATCTAAAACAGTTACTCCACCCGGACCATCTGCAACAAATAGAGTATTACCTTGAAGTACCATTTGAGAAGAGATTCCGACTGTATCATATATATCTCTCAGAACTGGAAGTGCTGGATTACTAACATCGACCAAAGCAACACCTTCGTCTCCTAAAGAAACATAAGCGATACTTCCATCAAGTATAACATCTGTTGCATTTCCTGGAAGACCCAAATAGCCTATTTCTACAGGTGAATATTTATTTGAAACATTCAAGATGTAAAGGCCATCAGTACTTGCAGCAATATATGCAAAGTGCCCTTCAACTTCTAAACCAAGTGCTTTTTCGTTGTTCCAGTTAGGAGTTATATCTATCGGACTGGAAGGATCAGCTGCATTCATAATTCGAAATGATTGACCACTAACAGAATTGAAGACTGTATAATAGACAAGGTATCCTTCAGGATCTATATCAGTTACTGGTCCATCTTTGTTTATACCACCAAGGTAAACATCTGCGCCATTGAAACCATATGGTTTGCTAACATTGTAAGGAATGAATTTTTGACCTGCATAATCAGCTCCAGCATATCCAGCATCACCATCAACAACAAATGTAAGAGTTCTAGGAATTGAGCCTCTTTCACTCATTAGAAGAATGTTACTTGGATCATTAATATTATAACAACCAATTGAATTAGATGCAGTAAAGGCGTTAAATTGGCTGACATACACTTTTCTTCCTTGAACATCAACGGATCTCGCTTGATTTGGAGTATTATAGAAATCTAGTAAAGCCCAAGAGAAATCTCTTTCATTTGTCAAAGCTCCTGAACCCCATCCCCAAGCTGTTGTGATTGGGTCTTTGTAAGTCTCATAATCAAAGTCTTCATTATACAATCCTACAATTGAAAGTTCAGTATCAGAATTGTCATTAACTAGTCCATTTACGTGTGTTGAAGTAATACTGCTTGTAGCGAAAACGAACACAAGTAAAAGGCTTGTTAACATAATTTGTTTTTTCATTAATTTCATTTTTTTTCCTCAAAGAACAAAATAAGTTCTAACCCAGTATAATTCAACAGTATCATATAAGTTTTATTCAAAAAATAGCAAGAATTAGAAAATAATCACATTTTCTATGCTTTACTTAGTAATTCTAATGAAAATTATTAGGTTTAAGAAGAGAAATTGATTTGATTTTAACCTTATTTTTCTCCTAGAAACCTTATATCAATATAAAATCCAGAATATTTATATTACTGAAAAATAACTCAATTATGTTGTCTATAGGGATTCAGAGCAATAGAAAAAGAATAATTATAGCAATTTTTATTTCTATTACTATTTGTTCCTCTACCGTTAATAAGCAAAATATAGCAAAGGCAGACAGTGTAATATGGCTGAATTTAGTTTTAAAAACAAATGGAGGGGGAGTCAGACCTGTTATGGCTCTTTATATTGCTGATTATCTAG
>JAGLOH010000398.1 GCA_023139025.1 Candidatus Heimdallarchaeota archaeon
CCTAAGACTATTGATAATGATATTTGTGCAACTGATATGACTTTTGGATTCGATACAGCTGTATCTATAGCTACAGAAGCAATTGATAGATTACATACAACAGCTGAGTCACATCATAGGTGTATGGTAGTAGAAGTAATGGGTCGACATACAGGATGGATTGCAACTTATTCAGGAATAGCAGGAGGAGCTGATATAGTACTCATTCCCGAAGAAGCGTTTGACATGAACGATGTCATGGACAAGATACAAAAAAGAATGAACAGAGGAAAATTCTTCTCTATAGTAGTAGTTGCTGAAGGTTATCAACTCAAAGAAGAGGGATGGGACATACAAGATAAAGAGATCGATGATTTTGGAAATATTCGTCTAAGGGGTATAGGGGATCTAGTCGCAAGGGAGATAGAGAAACGTCTAGGAATTGAATCAAGAGCTGTAGTTCTAGGACATGTACAACGTGGAGGAACTCCAACTGCATATGACAGAATCTTAGGAACTAAGTATGGTATAGCAGCTGTTGACTTGGTTCATGAAGGAAAGTTTGGCATGATGACTTCGCTTCAAGGTACTAAGATAAGAGCAGTAAAAATAGAAGAGGGAGTCAAAGAATCTAAAACTGTTGATAAAGAAACTTATGAAATTGCCAAAGTGTTCTTTGGATAATTAATGCAGGTAATAATTTACTATCTTTCTGCAATAATAAAAAAAAGAAGTAAAGATTATGACTAATCTTTTTGTAAAAATGCATATAATGCAAAACTTTCTTGATCACAGTTAATAACTTTCCAACCAGAGTCGAGATGTGATTGAACCTCATTTTCAAAAGCTTGCATGAAATCAGCAATAGTAGCATATCTTGTTGGTCTTTGGTTAACCATTCTAATAACTTTAAATTTAGTTATAACAATAAAATCCAAAAGTAGTTTAAAAATTTATCCAGAAAAACTAAACAGGCTTACAAAAAGAAAAACAATTCTGTGTTAATGCTAAAGAATTTAGATAGATAAATATAGCTCAAGAACCAAACCAACCCATGGTTGAATATGTCTCAGACTTACTATCTGTAAAAAAAGCACATTTGGATAAAGCTGCTAAAACACTTTCTCTAGCTTTTATGGATGATCCACTCAGTAATGAAGTTTTTTCAGAGGAATCGACAAGATATAATAATCTTATGACATATTTCCATTTTCGCATAAATTATGGAATTAAATACGGAGAAGTATACGCAACATCAAAAGAATTTGATGGTGTTTCTGTCTGGTTACCTGGAAAAAGATCACATATTAGTAATTGGAGAGGGATTCTCTCTGGAGGAATGAAACTCTATAGTAAAATAGGTAGAAAAATTATGACTAAATTTAATGAAATAAATCATTATACAACTAGTTTTAGAAATTCTATCATGCAACCACCATATTATCAATTATCCCCTATAGGAGTAATCCCAGAAATGCAAGGTAAAGGATTTGGAAATAAATTACTTAAACCAATGTTTGAAAGATTTGATGATAAAAAAATCATCTGTTTTCTAGAAACTCAAACTAAAAAGAACATACCTTTATATCAAAAATATGGATTTGAAGTTTTAAAAGAGGGAAAAATCCCTAATACAAAACTTCAGCATTGGGGTATGAAACGAGAACCAAAATAGAAGAGATTAAAGAAAATCTCTTGAAAGTTCCTCTAAATCATTGAGTTCAGTTTTAGTTAGTTTGAAATTCATAACTTGACCATTTTGTTCTGCTTGTCTAGGTTTAGTTGATCCTGGAATAGCTACTACAGTATCACCATGAAAATTAATCAGCCAATTAAGTGCTACTTGAGCGATTGTTGCTTCGTGAGATTCCGCAATAAGACCCATTGCGTCAATCAATTTCTGACTTTTCTTAAGACCCCCTCTACTCATCATTTTTCTACCCAAAAGTAAACTCTCGGTTTGGTCTCTATTTTCGTGGAATCTTCCAGTAAGAATACCACTTTGCAAAGGAGACCAAGAGATTATTGTTATACCTAATTCTTTAGCAGTATCCAAAACACCATTGCTTTCGATTTTTCGTTTTATCAAACTATAATTTACTTGATTAGAAGCTAAAACATGACCTTTATCCGCTAAGATTTCATGAGCTTTTATCATTTGCTTAGCAGAAAAATTACTGATACCTATTGAACGAATGTGACCTTCATCTAGAAGATCAGCCATAGCATCAAACTGCTT
>JAGLOH010000399.1 GCA_023139025.1 Candidatus Heimdallarchaeota archaeon
AATGTTTGTTTTGATTCTTCAAATCTTACATGATCAGCTGAATCAACTAGATAGATTACTGAATCAGCTCTTTCAATAAACTTCTTCCATAAACTTAATCTGAAGGGTTGGTGCCCACCTAGATCAAAACATGTGAAATTTAGATCACGATATTGATAGTTTTCTAAATTAACTCCATATGTGGGTCTCACCACTATATCTTCCTGTTTAAGCAATTTCTTAACTAGAGATGTTTTACCTGCTCTTTCTAGACCTAATAATGCGACACTAAACTTATTTCTCCCTACAACTGATTCTTGATTTGCTCCCCCTGTCCGCTCTTGTTTACGTTGTTGCTTTTCTCGTTTTTGCTTCTCCTCTAAAATACGCTTTCGAAACTCATAGAAGGACATTCATTCACCTTTTTCTTTCAGATTTGCGAACTGGAATAGTACTGTTTTGAACAATTCTAATATAGTTTTTTCTATTTTAATGTTTTCGCTAACTGTAACCTCTAGTAACTAGTAATTAACGCCTATTCAATCCGAGTTATTTAAACATTCACATAGTAAAACCAGCCTAAAGCACATTGAATGGTATTTAGGGAAAAAATTATTATGGGATAGCTATGAATTTTAGAGAGAACAAAACTAGAGTAATTATTCCTAGAACCATACAAATTAAAGCAAAGTTATACTTTCTTGCAATGAAAATGAAAAGCTCCATAGTAAGATAACCGATAATTGCGGTTAATAGTACTGCGATAAGTAATAGCCACCATTCAATTGGAAAAATGTTTCCTCCTTCTATAGCAACTACGATAATATTCAAAATAAATCCACCTAAAACAGCTGGAATACTCATTAGAAAACTCCCTTTCACAGTATCTTCCTTATTAGTGGACATTAATAACAACCCACTCATGGTTATTCCTGATCTGCTTATTCCCGGGATAATGGAAAATCCTTGTAGAAGGCCACTTGAAGTCATTTGTAGCTTGTTTAACTCTTCGATTTTCTTTCCAGTTCGCTTTTGTTTTTTTGAATAATAGAGTAAGAACGCTGTAATAATTAAAGCTAGTCCAATCACCAACATCACATACTCACCTATACTGGGACTTGAAATGAAGTATCTAACTAGAAAAAAGCAAGGAACTCCTGTAATTACAGTTCCTAGGGTACTATAGAATAGAAACCATCTCCACTGAATTACAGACTCTTCTCTATTCTTATAATTGAGATACTGAAAAATTTCTTTCTTATATTTAACTAGAACTGCAATTAATGTCCCTAAATGTAACCATATAGAAATTTCGAGAGCTAATTGAGGTTCTAAACCAGTAACGTATACTAAAAGTGAAACCGTTTGTCCTTCCGAACTGACTGGTAACCACTCCAATATTCCTTGAACTAAAGCAAATAATAAAATGAACCAGCTTGACATGATTGTCGCCTATTTTTCTAAACTTCAAATCTAAATTATAATTTATTCTTGACTTATTCTCCATTGGATATATTCTTCTAATTGTTCTCCTGAAGAAACAATTTTTTCATCTTCGTCTAGCTGAGAATCAATGGTCTTACCTTCAATAATTAACAACCACCCGTCTCCGTATGGGTCTGAATTTATCAATTCAGGTTTATCCTTAAGTGCAACATTCTTTTCTAGAATAGTACCATCAATTGGAGATTTGATTTGGCCAACCCATTTTCCACTTTCATACGTTCCTACAACTTGATTTTTCTTAACTCGCTTATCAACTTTCATTGTGCGAACAAACTCAATCGTACCAGCTCTTGATGAAGCATAACTATCAATACCTATCTTTATGCTAGTCTCATTCACTTTTCTAATCCACATATGGCCTGGTTCTCCCAGAACATAGAACAAATCGTCAGGGAACTCATAATTTTTTATTTCCATATAATCAACCTACTTGCTATTTTCACAATTGCTTTTAATCTTACAAGTGGAAAGAACCTTATTCTTGGAGATATAACTTTTCCTGGATTACTAATATTTTTGGGGTCTACTTTCCTTTTAAATTCCTGGTATCTTTTGTATTGCTCTTTTCCATAGATCGAGCTGTAGTAGCCAGAAAACCATAATCCAGTTGAATAGGGGAATCCTTTTGCTCTACTTTTCTTTGTTGTGATTTTGTAAAGTTTCAAATTAAGAATAGTCTTCTTTATTTCTGAAAGTTTCTCTTCAAAGAGGAGATAAATCAGTAAAGAATAAT
>JAGLOH010000004.1 GCA_023139025.1 Candidatus Heimdallarchaeota archaeon
AATGTGTTGGAAATAAAGAGTAAATTGGGAAAGCATATTCCTGATTTATTCATTTCATATGCCGCGAAAGCTAACTATCTAGGCAGAATATTACAAGAATCAAACAAACTTGATCTAGGTATTGAAGCTATGTCACTTTTTGAATTGAAATTGGCAGAAAAAGCAGGAGTGCCCTTTAACAAAATTGTTCTTAATGGTCCTGCAAAAACTTTAGATGAATTGAGTTATGCTATTGCAAATAAAATAAATCATCTCAATGTTGAATCTCTTAACGAAATACAACAAGTAGAAAAAATAGCAGAAAAACTAGAATTAGTTCAAAAAATCACGGTTAGAATACATCCAAAATTGAAAGAAACCACTGAAAGAAAGCTGTTGATAAAGAAAAACAGCAAATTAGGAATTGACTATTCTCGAGGAGTAAAACTATTTGAATATGCTAAGAAAAGCCCTCATTTGGATCCAGTTGGAGTTCATACTCATGTTGGAACAAATCTAACGTCACATGAGTTTTATGATGAGTTACTTGGGTTTCTTAATGAGTATGTTGTTGATTTGGAGGATAAACTGTCTATTTCACTCTCCGAAATAAATTTGGGGGGAGGATTAGCAAGCAAATCTACTCTAGAGAAAGAGGGGTTTCAATTAGAAAAACTAGGTGAACAAGTTTCTACAAAAATGGACAATATAGAAAACAAAAAAATAATCTTTGAACCAGGAAGATACCTAATTGAGGATAGTTTTGTAGCAATTACTAAGGTGTTAAGAACAAAGAAATCGTGGGGCAGAAAATGGGCTTTTATTGATATTGGTGCAAATACACTAATTCCAATGCGATATTCGCACTATAGTGTTGTTCCTGCAAACTTCAGGGGAAAAGGACAGTATACTAACATAGGTGGTCCATTATGTCTCCCAGTTGATATATTGAGTGATGAAGCAGTCAATTTCGAGATTGAGGAAGGAGATTTACTAGTTGTTCTCAATTGTGGAGCATATACAATTTCAATGAGTGAACAGTTTGGCTATCCAAGACCAGCTATTTATCAACTAACAAACAAGGGATTAACGGAATTGATTAAACCAGCTGATGATATGAATCAGATGATTAATGATTCATTTTATTTGAGTTAGAATCATTCAAAATAATAGCTAAGGATGCTTAGAGAAATGGAACCAATTGAAATCTGTTCAAAACAGTGTAAAAGTAAGTGTTGTAAAAGCACACCTCCAGCTTTAACAAAAAGTGATTTCGAAAGAATTAATAAATTACATGAGAACAAGAATTGGTTCAACAATATTGACCAAGGAGAAAATAAAACTATAGTAATTGCAAAAAGGGAAGATAGCAACAATTGTTATTTTCTTTCTGAGGAAGGTTTATGTGCCATTTACAGTAGCAGACCTTTAGATTGTAAACTGTTTCCCCTTTTTTTTAAGATAAATAAAATCAATAAAAGTGAATACAATCTTCGTTGGCTTGTTTGGTATTGTCCTTTAACAGATGCAAAAAGTTTAGATGTTTTGAAAGAAGAAGCAAAAACAAAAATTGAAATCATACTCTCAGAAGATCCAGATCAGTTATTTGAATATCAAAACGCCATGTATGCATCCCAGGGGTACAAGAAAAAACATTTCTTATATGAAGAACGTTTAAAGATTAAAAAGAGTGGTGAATAATAATGAGCAGCATTTCTCTAATCATTCCAACATACAACAATGATTCAACCTTGAGAGCATGTCTTGAATCAATAAAGAAACAAAGTTTAGCTCCTAATGAAATCATAATTGCTGATGGTCATTCAACTGATGATTCTATTAGTATTGCCAAAGAATATGATTGCAAGATAGTTTACGAGGATAGGGGAACTAGAGCTGCTGCTTGTAATGAGGCATTAAAAATAGCTCAAGGAGATATAATTGTTTTTACAGATTCAGATATAGTAGCAGATAAAGAATGGTTGAAAAATTTAATTGAAACTTTTAACAAAATGGACCTTGAAGTCGCATGTGTAGCTGGTCCTCATTTAGAATATCCAGATGAGAGTCTTTTTGGGAAAGCAGTTAGTGCAATTTATGACACTATTTTTGGAGGAAGATGGTCAGAGCAAGTTAAGAGCATATTTGACAAAAAAGAGCGGTTTGTTCAAAGCGCTGCAGGATGCAATGCAGCTTATAGAAGAGAAGCTCTAGAGGAGGTTTTACCATTTAATGAATCCCTGCTTACAGCTGAAGATACAGATATTAATTATAGATTAATTCAGAAAGGGAAAAAACTCTTTTTTACACCTAGTGCAATAATTTACCACCAAAGACCTCAGAAGCACAAAACATTTCGAAATAAGTCAAAAAAATATGCTATAGGAAAAATACAATTTTTCAGAACACATAAAGTGGGATTAGAGTTATGGCACTTATTACCAGTACTGTATTTTCTTACTGGTTTATTTCTATCAGTAGTACTCTTTGTTAACCTATGGATAGGAGTAGGAGTAGCAGTGTATTTTGGTTTGTACATAATAGCGATTCAAATCGCTTCAATAGTTCAAACGATAAAATACAGGCATTGGCAATTCCTTTTTATGTTACCTCTAATGTTTATAGAGGGTCATATTTTCTGGAGTTTAGGGATTTTACAGGAGATTTTTGCATCAAAAAAGAAGCGTGATTAGAATGCCATTGAAAATAGCAATGATCTTTGAGTTAGGTCCTGACGATGAAGGGAGCATCGGCGGAGGAGTTGAGCTTCACGCTATAAATTTAGCAAAGGAACTAGTTAAACGGGGGCATGAAGTCACTTATATTACTGGGGCTATACCCAACTCAAAAAAAGAAGCACTAATTGAAGGAGTGAATGTAAAGAGAATTGATTTCGGGGGGACAATAAGGCGCGCTTATAATCCTCAGCAGCTGAATTTCTCAAGACAGTTTTCTTTTCTTATGAAATCATTTTTTTTCCGTTCAAGAAAAGGAAGAGAGCAGTCTTTCGATATTTGTCATGGGCACATATATTCAGCAGGTATTGCTGCAAGAATTATTGGAAAGAGAAACAAAGCTAAAATAATCAATACAATTCACGGATCATATTACAAATATTGGAATCAAATATTACCAAATAAATTTAAAGCTGGATTTTACAGAAAGATGGAACGTTTTCTTGCTCCTTTTCTTGTAAGAAAAAGTGAAGTTCAGATACATACTGATTATGATTTTGCAGAAACTGTAAAAGATTGGGTAAAGCCTAAGTATAAAAAACGAATAATAACCATTCTCAACGGTGTAGATATTGGTAAATTTTCACCTGACGTAAAACCAAATCCCTCTATTCTAAAGGAATCAGGGCCCATTATAATGACGTCTAGAAGATTAGTTGCTAAGAATGGAGTAATATGTCTAGTTCAAGGTTTTAAAAAGGTTGTAGAAAAATACCCTAATGCCATTCTTTTCATAATTGGTGATGGTCCTGAAAGAGAAAAAATTCAAACTGAGATTAACAAACAAAAATTGCATAAAAATGCTCGTTTGATAGGGATGATCCCTAATGATGAAATACCTTCATACCTATCAAAAGCAGATGTTGTTGCCGTTCCAAGCATAGTGGAAGCTTCTAGCATCAGTGTCTTAGAAGCTATGGCTATGAAGAAACCTGTTGTTGCATCAGATATTCCAGGAATTAGAGAAATAACAAAATTTGGAGAAAACTGTGTCCTTGTTCCTCCAATGAACCCATCTAAATTGGCTAATGGAATTAATAGTCTTTTAGAATCTGAGAGCATAAGAAAAGAGTTAGGAAAGCTGGGGTATGAAGAAGTTCTCGAAAATTATACTTGGGAGAAGAAAGCTAAAGAGATTGAAAAAGTATATTATAATGCGATAGAAAACTAATATCTCAAAGAAAAACAAGAGTTAAGTGACAAAATGAATACTGAAACCCACTTTTGTCTAAGAGTAGATGTTGATACATTTGAAGGTTTGAAAAAAGGCATTCCACAAATTTACAACATAGTCAAGAGATTAGGTATTCCTACAACCATTTACCTAAGTCTAGGTAAATATGCTACAGGGAGAAATATCTTCAGGAAAATAAGGCATAAGGAGAAGATTTCTTCTACAATATCTCCATGGAGAAGAAACAGCATACGAAGCCTATTTCGCGGAATCCTTCTACCTCCTGCAAGAATAAGGGAATCTGCAAAATCACTCTTGAAAAACTATAATGATAGAGAATTATTTGAAATTCATCCTCATGGTTACAATCATGTCGAATGGTCTTCAAGTTTTAGGAGATTTTCTTTTGAAAAGACATCAGAATTTATAGAGAAGATTTTCATAGAATACAATCAAATATTCAATTCTGTACCCATAACAAATGCAGCTCCAAACTTCCAGACAAACAAGTTCTATTTTCAAATCATGAAAGAAAAGGGAGTAGAATTCTTAGCTGACTATAAATATTCAGAACCGTTCCAATTACAATTTGAAACCAAAGAAAAGAAGTCACAACAGATTCTCCAACTTCCTGTTACTGAGCCAACTTTTGAAGAGTTGTTACAAAAAGGAAAAAGTATCGAAGAAATAAAGAAACTATATAGAAAAAATTTCAAAAAATATATAGATCAAAGCACTGACTATGTTTGTTTTTATCTACATGCAATTTATGAACCTTTTAAACTGCAAAAACTGTTGGAAGACTTCCTTAACCTAGTAATTAAGCTTGATATGAAACCGGTTACTCATAAAAGCTATAAGGATATCGTTAAGAAAACTTCAGCTATTCGCTATGAAGAATTAATACAGAGATGATAAAATGAATAAGAAAAAAGTATGCTTCTTAACTCAAGAATACAGAAGAGGAGCGACTTGGATTTATTGTTTTCAATTGGCCAAGATTTTAAACGAAGAAGGAGATTGGGAAGCACATATTATCTCAGCAGCTATGAATTGTGAATCAGCTAGTGGAAAAATAGAAGTGCCGTTTTTATCCTTAATTGAAACCTCGTCCTCAAGATATTTCTATTCTAGAAACTACTGGAAGAAGTCAAAAGAAATTGTTAAGAAACTAAATCCAGATGTAGTTCAAGGAAATATGAACCTACTATCTTCATTAGGAATTAAAAATAAATACCCTATAGTTGAAACCGTTCATACCACTTTTAGCAGGGAAAAACGAGGAGTTGACAAATTACCTTTCAAGCAATTAAGTTGGGTTGAACGAAGGGTTCGTCTTCTATTCCCATTATTGAAATTCGTTGAAAAACGAATTCTAAAAAGAGCTAGTCATTTAATTGCAGTTAGTGAAGCTATTAAAGAGGAATTAGTAAAATATTACTCCATTGAAGAAGAACAAATAACTGTCATCCCAAATGGTGTAGATACTAAAATTCACTATAAAACAGATGAAAAAATCTACATGAAGAAGGATAAGGAATTGGTTTTAGGTTTTCTTGGAAGAATGACAGCAGGAAAAGGAGCTCATTTAATTCTACCAATAATTAAGAAAATTAAGGAAGAAATACCAGAAGTCAAATTACTCATTGCAGGAGATGATTTGAATGCAAGGAAGAAAATACTAAACCAGATTAATAAGCTGGGGTTAAAAGAGAATATCATAGATTTTGGATATATATACGACAATTATAGAAAGAATACTTTTTACAGTTCTGTAGATCTATTCTTACTGCCATCTAGTCATGAGGGAATGAGCTTAGTCTTACTTGAAGCTCTTGCATGTCAAACCCCAGTATTAACAACCCCTGAAGCAGATACTTTCGACCATAAGAACATCTTAATAATCATACCTAGATCTGTTGACCACTTTGCTGCAAAAGCAATTGAAATCTATAACAATCCAAAGATAATCGAGGAAATTCAGAAAAAGTCTAAGGAAGTAGTAAAACAGCTTTCATGGCAAAATACTGCAGAAAAAACAAAAATGGTTTTTGAAAATCTATAAAGAAGAACTTGAGTCATCAATATCGCTTTCAGAAATCTTTTCCTCCAAGTTTTCGGTTATTGCTTCGTGATTTTTCTTTTTTTTCTTCTTTTTTCGTTCTATTCGTTTTTGTTTTCTTTGTTCTCTAATCTCTTTTTTCTCGCTCAAAGGAAGTATAAACAACCAGAAAACAGGTATCCATAAAATAAGCATAATATAGCCAAGGTAATTATGTACTGGTTCTCCAATCTCTCTTCCATAGAAGTAGTACAATGAAATTACAATGACAATTCGTAAAATATTGATGAGGTAAGTTCCAAAAATTCCAATTAATGTAACAAGTCCGGTTCTGTAATTCCAGCGTAGTCTTCTTCTTGCTTCAAACAACATGATTAGGAATATGGCTGTAAAGATTGTGAGTGAATGAATTCCACTACATCGAGCATCAATGAGTATTGCTGCCTCTCCACTAGGAGCAATCATAAAATCAATTTTAGTCATATAACTCGTTGTTAACCAAGTAACATCACCTATATTCATACCAAAAGCAATCAATATAGAAGACACAATAGTTCCAGTTAGTTTTGTTAACCATCTAGCTATCCCTAAATCAAAAAGAAAGGTATCGATACCTGAAAAAATTAATGCATAAAAAACAGTTGTTAAGATAACCATATACAAACCAGGAGTTCTGTATTTCTTGAAAAAAGGATCATCCCACGAAACATATAGAACCATGATAAGAGCAAAAACTAAACCCATAGGAACAAGAGCGGCCGTAGGAATGGGGATGGATAGAAACTTTGCTTTCTCTTCTTCACGAAATGTTTCAAAGAGAATGTAAAGATAAACTACAAGTCCTAGAAGAACGAAAGAAACAGAATATCTCAGATATCTATTTTTCAGATAAGGTAAAGCCGGGGTTATTTTTTCATCAATTTTTGAAAAGAAATTTTGAGTTTTTACAAAACGATTCTTCTTGGTTTCATCTAGGGTGCTTGTTTCAATAGAATCATCTTGTTTCATGTCTGCCATCTTTCCCACCAATATTGAATTTCATTTTAGAGATTTGATCTTAAAGTTAACATTTCAGTATTGGATTATCTCCAAGACACATTTAATATGATTGTATATTACTAAAAATCTCACTTTGTTAAACCTAACGTTTCATCAAATGCCCCTTATAGCTGGAAATAGATGAAATTGAAGAATTTAATCATCTTCAAAAATTATATTATTATATTTGTTGTCAATATTTGGAAAGCGAAAATCAGTTGATTGTTTTGATGCATAGTGTTCCCTATAAAAATCTCTAAGCGCGAGCCTTATTGCTTCAGATCTTGAAGCATATCTACCCTGTAGGACCATTTCATCCAGAATTTCAACAAACTCACTTGGCAATCTTATTGAAATTAAATTCACTTGTTAACCCCTAAACAAATTCTAATCATCATATTAGTGAACGATTTTGCATTTATAGATTTGTAACACTCTTCATTCTTGATGATTCAGTAGTTTGTTATCAAGTAAACATGTTATTTAAGGTTTGTGTCGGATGTAGAGAGAATTCAGAAAAGAAATAGAAAAGTTCTACCTCTTTGGCAATATGTAAAGTTCATAAATTTACTATATCATATTTTCTTTATCACATTTCTCACATGTAAGTATAGAACCAGAAGGTAAATACACATCTGTTTTGGTTATAACATGACCACAATAACAAACATAGCCTTTCAATCTTGCGGGATTACCAAAAACTAAAGCATGCGCTGGTACATCCTTTGAAACTAGACTTCCTGCACCTATCATTGCATATTCTCCCACAGTTATTCCACACACTACAGTAGCATTAGCTCCTATCGAAGCACCTTTTTTGACTAGGGTTGGTACTAACTCCCATTCAAGATTCGCAGCTCGTGGCAGGTAATCATTTGTAAAACAAACATGAGGACCAACAAATACATCATCCTCAAGAGTTACACCATGGTATACTGAAACGAAATTTTGTATCTTCACATTATCTCCAATCATAACCTCAAAATCAACAAAAACAGATTTTCCAAAGATACAATTTTTTCCAATAGTTGCACCCTTTCTCACTTGTACTTGATGCCAAATTTTTGTTCCATCTCCAATTGTAACATCATCCTCAATAAAAGCTGTAGGATGTACAAAATAACTCATGTTGTTATTCATATTGTGAAATCCTAATCTTAAGATAAAAAACTTTACCTTGTTTTATTTAGCTATTTCTTCTACAAATGCAATTTACATCTCTCTCAACTTCGAAGGTTTCGAAGCTGTTGTATTGTAAATCAGCATGTAGTATTTTGTTAGTAAGTAGTTTATCTTTATCTTTGAAAACCAGATATTTTATAGCTTCATTGGCTTCTATTAAACCAAAAAATCCTGCTGTTGTCCCCATAACTCCCTCTTCTCCAGTAGTGGGATAGGTACCAGGAGTGGGTATTTCTTTGAAAACACATCTGTAACAAGCTGTTTCTTTAGGTAAAACGGTTATCATTTGTCCTTCAAACTGGAATACACCACCTATCACAAAAGGTACCCCCAATTTGATACACATATCATTTACAAGGAATTTTGTTTCAAAATTATCACTCGCTTCTACTACAAAATCATAACCAGAGATTATTTTTTCAGCATTGTTTTCATTAAGATGAGTATTATGTAATATTATTTCTATATCTGAATTGAGTTGAGAAAGTTTATTGAATGCTGAATCAGTTTTAGTTTTATTCAGATCAGTTTCATAATGTAAAATTTGACGATTTAAATTGGACAATTCAACTCTATCTTGATCTAGTAATCCTAAATTTCCAACCCCAGCTGAAGCTAAGTAATATACAACGCTAGAACCTAACCCGCCTAAACCTATTACCAAAACTTTACTTGATTTTAGTGTTTTTTGACCCTCAATACCAATGTTTGAGATTATAATTTGACGATTGTATTTCTCTAATTCACCTTTACTAAGCATTTTGAAATCAACTTACCTGTAAAACTTGAATTCAATAAATCTTTCTTATGATTAGTGAAAAACAGGAACTCTACTAAATACTTGCTACGTATTCCTTTTCTATTAGTCTGCGAAACTCTTCTATTTTCACATGAAGTCTTTTAGCCTCTTTTTCTATAATATTGGGGAGTTTTTCATATCCTAATGCTTTTTCATAGCATTTTGAAAAATAATTGAGTTGAAAAACAAGCTGTACAATTCGTGCATATTGAAAAACTTGGTCAGGATTAGTCACTAATGCTACTTTCAAAGAAATCTCATTCTGCTCTTCAGGGCTCAAATCTATGTTTAATCCTTCACGATTACACTGATCAAATAACTTGTTGAGCATAAGCCTACCTTTCTTCAAAACCCGAGCAAGGTCTTGTGCAACGTCAGAAAGACCTGGAACTTCTTTTCCTATTGTTTCTGCGCTCTCAGTTATACTTTCAAGATGCATGATTCCCACTTTAGTAAAATAAAAATCGCGGAGCTTCTTATAAGTTTTTTCAGAATTAAGATAAATAAAAATAAAAGAAAAAAGGGAATAAAGAATTAAGGTTCTAAAAGCATTCTTAGGCTGATTAAGTGACCATTAATTTCGTTCTTTAGTTTCTCAATGGTTTGCTGCCTTTCTCGGAAGAGTTTCATATATGACTCTCTGGTCATGTTCTTCTTGACCCTGTATTCTTGCTGAAGCATACGAAGATTTCTTCTTTCTTCGTAAAGTTTTCTTTCAGCAATCTCGATCCTTTGGACATATTCCTTATATCTTCCACCAAAAGCTATCAGAGATTCTTTTGTCTTCTTCAATTCTTCTTCCTCTATTCTTTGACGTTTCTCGAGTTTAGCAATCAAATCCTTGCCTGCTTTAGCCTTCAATTTCTTTGCAGCTAATTTTGACCTAGTTTCCCGTAATCTCTCACGTATAGATAGAATTTCTTCATATTGTTTAATAAATTCCTCAATTTCATCTACTGGAATAAATTCTTTATCCGATTCATCTACCGCCAAATCTTTAGCTTTCTTTGTTGACCACCTAATACCAAGATAGATTGCAAAGACTACACCTACAACAATTACTTGTAATAAATAAGTAATCAATATGTTCAATCTCGAATAGCGGTAACTGATTATTACTGGAGCATTGTCATTTCCTGAAAAAGTAGTAAACTTAAAACTCATAATACGTCTGAATCCAAGTGTAGTGAATTCGAATTTTTTGTCGTAACTTATATACATATCTTGATAGGGATCAGGATTATTGTATTGAATTTCTTGGTATACAGCTCCCTTAGGTAGAATAACATCTACTTTGAGTTCATCAATGGTCCAATTCACTATAGAACATGGCTCAAACGAAAACTTATAGTTAATTGAGCCTGTTTCTTTTGTTAAGAAGGTATCCAAAGGAACTCTATAAATTATGGTGAAGACCATTTGGTCCCCATAGAACAATGGTGTTCTTGGGAATATTACCAAGGCATCATGAAATGGAAAAACGCTAGGACGTTGATTATACGCCCCCGGAGTAAATATTTGATTCTCAACTTGATAAATTTGATTTAATGAACCTACTTCATCATATAGATCTATTACGGTTGCGTTTATTGGCATAATTATAGGAAAGGCGTTTAGAGCATATGGTTTTAGATCTATTTCATTATAATCATCTGGTTTCTTAGGACCAAGAAAAACTAACGTTTGAGATTCCGTTATCTTAACCAAACCAAAGGGATCAATTTCAATTTTTCGATATACATTAGATGATTTAAACAGAATTGTATTAGCAGGATTTTCTACATCGCCAGAAGCACTAACTGATGATAAATAGACGTTCAACATCAAATCATCAGCATATGATTGAGTATAATTAAATGGTCCTCTAGTTATGTTAGACCACGTTAGAAGACCTTTTGCGGCATCAGTGATTAAGATTATACCTTCTGTAGAATTATTAGGAGTTACTGTATGCTCCGCATCGTCTAAGAAAATATCTCCTCCTTGCTTTTGTATCCAGGCTAATCCATCAACTATTGGAATATTGTTGATCAAAGGATAAATTAATTCTTCATACTTGATTACTTGTTCATTGTTAAATATTGTATATGTATAAGGATATGCAAATTCAGTATAGACGTTGATGAAATATTGAGCTCCTTGACCAATACTTGTTAGGTCTAGGTTAAATGGAACCGTGAAGGTTGTGTAATTAATGTATTTCTGAAAAGTATAAGTTCTCTTAGCAGTGGAGTTTCTTATACCTTCATATGATGCATTCGAAACACGGAAACTTGTAAATGTAATATTATCAACATGAATGTTAGGCAGAGTGTAATTGAAATATGTCATCACGCTTTCATTCCCAATGATATTTACTTCAATAGAATCTATTAAACCCAGAGTGCCAAAAGTCTGCATTTCTACTGTTCTATTAACAACAGCAGTTGCGTTAAAACCATAGGTGTAATTAGATGAAAGGGAATAAACTTCTTCACTAATTGGGGGGATGGGATTGCTTAAATTGGTTGGTTCAGTTACCATGATATCGTTAGAGTAACCTTGAACTAAACCGGACATTGTTATTAATGACATTGAAATTACAACTAGTATAGTCAAAGTAAACATCGTACTTCTGATTTTCCTCATAAATGAAACCTCGTGTTTCTAATCTTTGTGCCAATGAGGAGGAATGATTTTAAATATTTTGGCTTCTTATACATTTTATTTTTTTAAATTCAAATCCTAGCACTTTTGAAAATAGGATAAAACTTTGATTAGAGAGTTTAAAATAAAAATCTGTAGTAAAAAAGTCAACTAACGCATATAAATACAAAACATTCGGAATATTTTTGTATTTTCAATATATTTGTATATTGTGTATTCCCTAAAAATATCTCCTGAAAAACTTGCACGTATGATTGATCATACAAATCTTAAGGCATTTGCTACAAAGAAAGACATTAGCAAATTGTGTGAAGAAGCACTAAAATACAATTTTGCTGCTGTTTGTGTTAATTCTGAACATATATCCTTTTGTAGAGAAATTCTAAAAAAATCTGAAGTTAATATTGCAGCAGTTGTTGGCTTTCCATTGGGAGCTTCTACATCAAAAACAAAAGAAACTGAAACTTTGGAAGCAATTAGTTATGGTGCAAATGAAATCGATATGGTTATGGACATAGGTAGTTTTAGAGAAAATAACTATTTCGCTGTAGGTAAGGATATCAGCAGAGTAGTTCAAGCTGCAGATGGTGTAATTGTAAAAGTGATATTAGAAACAGGATTTCTAACTGATGACCAAATTGTTAAAGCCAGTCAAATTTCGAAAAGTTCAGGTGCTCATTACGTAAAAACATCGACAGGTTTTGGACCGATGGGAGCTTTTATTGATCACATTGCTCTTATGCGACAAGCTGTTGGTAAAGATCTAAGCGTAAAAGCAGCAGGGGGAATAAAAACTGCAAGGACCGCTGTACGACTGGTTAATGCAAGTGCAGACAGATTAGGTGCTAGTGCTGGAGTTGCCATAATAAATCAACTGAAGAAAATTATTGAAGAAGGAGGATGGTTCTACTCAAGCGAAGATAATCCCGAAGATATATACTCTTGGGGTGCAGCAGATCCTAAGAAACAACCAAAAGATGTATATGATTTTTATATTCAAAAGAAAAAAGAATTTAAGAGAAGATAGCTAAAGAGAGTAGAAATGATGAAGCGTTTTGATGATAGAAAGCTTATGCCTAAACTAACCCCAATGATGCAACAATGGCAGGATATTAAGAAACAATATTCTGAATATATCATATTTTTCAGAGCGGGGGATTTCTATGAAACATTTAATGAAGATGCACAAGTGGCTTCTCGAGTTCTTAATATTACTCTCACAGCTCGCACACTAGGAGAAAAGAAATTTCCTTTAGCAGGTGTTCCATATCATGCGGTGGATGCATATATTGCCAAAATGGTAGAAAATGGGTACAAAGTTGCAATGGTTGAACAATTGGAGGATCCGCAAACAACTAAGAAAATTGTAAAAAGAGGAGTTGTGCAATTAATCTCCAGAGGAACAATCACTTTACCAGAATCTCTAGCAAAGGGGCATAATAATTACTTAGCAACAATTTACAAGGAAGGAAATTTGATAGGTCTTTCAGCTCTAGATTTATCTACAGGTGAGTTTTTAGTTACAGATTTTGAAGGTGAAAAAGCAAAGAATTTACTAGAAGTAGAATTAACCCGCCTTAACCCATCAGAAATCATAGTAACCCAAGAATTCTGGGCAAAACTTAATATCTATTTTAATCAGCAAAAGTGTACTATCACATATAGAGATGATTATTTTTTTGATATTGAGCAAGGACTTCAGAATCTTCGTAGATTATTCGATGTTCTAAGCTTGGATGGATATGGAGTAAATGAATACGTTCCTTCGATAGGAGCAGCAGGAGCTACTCTCAAATACATTAAAGAAACTCAAATGAGAGAAAATTTTCCAAATATCACAAAAATCAGTCAAATCAAGAGTCAAGACCATATGTTACTTGATTTCAGTACTATTAGAAATCTTGAACTGATAGAAAATTTACGTGACAGAACAGAATATGGAACACTGAGGCAAGTTCTTGACAACACTAAAACACCAGGGGGATCAAGATTGCTCACAACATGGATACTACGTCCTAGTCTCAATCTTTCAATAATTCAAGAGAGAATTGATGCAACGGAAGAATTATCCTCTGATTCAGTATCTAGAGAAGAATTGAGAAACATACTTGGAAGAATGAGCGATATTGAACGCTTGATAGGAAGAATATGTCTTGGAAGAAGTAAACCACGAGATTTAACCGCTTTGAAAAGTTCATTGGAATTGATACCAGATATTAAATCAGTTCTTTCAGAATTCAAAGCATCTCTCATAAAAGATATCAAAAAGAATATTGATCCATTGCCAGAAGTGGTAAATATAGTCGCTACAGGAATTGAAGACGAAGTTCCCGTGAGTATTAAAGATGGTAATGTTATTAGAGACGGATATAATGAAGAGCTGGACGAGCTAAGGAAAATACAAAGAGGGGGAAAATCATTTCTTACTTCTTTGGAAGCAAGAGAGAAAGTTCGAACTGGAATAAAGACTTTAAAGATTCGTTACAACAAAGTATTTGGCTATTATATTGAAGTCCCAAAGGCCTCAGTAGTTAATGTCCCTCAAGAATATGAAAGAAAACAAACACTTGTGAATGCTGAGAGATATATTACCACAGAACTAAAGGAATATGAAGAAAAGATTCTAAACGCTGAAGAAAAAATACTAGTTTTAGAAGAAGAATTATTCGACCAATTGTTGGAGGAAATAACTCAATATGCCACACCAATCCAACAAAATGCCAATTACTGTGCAGTAATTGATGTTATAGGAACCTTTGCACAAAATGCAGTGTATTATGATTACTCAAAGCCAGAAATTACTAAAGAAAGCATTATTGAAATAAAGGACGGGAGACATCCTGTTGTTGAAAGACTATTGGAACAAACATCCTTTATTCCTAATGATACATTACTGAAAAATGATTCAGAAAGAATATTAATTATCACAGGTCCAAACATGGGAGGAAAAAGTACATTACTGAGACAAGTTGCTTTAGTAGTTTTAATGGCTCAAATTGGTAGTTTTGTACCTGCAAGCTTTGCAAGAATCGGACTAACTGATAGAATTTTTACAAGAATAGGTGCTCATGATGTTTTAGTAGAAAATCGTTCAACATTCATGGTAGAAATGTATGAATGTGCTAATATCCTCAATAATGCTACAGAAAAAAGCTTAGTGATTCTAGATGAAGTTGGTAGAGGAACATCAACATATGATGGGGTTGCCATAGCTTGGTCAATAACAGAATACCTTCATGATCATATTGGTAAGAATGGACCACGAACACTTTTTGCAACACACTATCATGAGTTAATAGAACTGGAAGAAAAAATGCCTAGAATAAAAAATTATCATGTCTCTATCAAGAATGTTAATGGAGATATTCACTTTCTCTACAAGGTGAAAGAAGGAGGAATAAGTGAGAGTTTTGGAATTCATGTTGCTTCACTAGCAGGATTACCAGAAGACGTTATCTCAAATGCAGATAATCGCTTATCATTATTACATGAACAAGAGTTAGAAAAAAGTACCACAAAGAAAAGTGAAACTATTAAGACTAAATCTTCAAAATCAAAAGTTTCTACTATTTATTCAGCATATGAAGAAATTGTTGAGAATGTTTCTAGATTGAATTTAGAAGATACAACACCAGTAGAAGCATTCAATATCCTAAATGATTTAGTTAAGAAAAGTAAAAAAACTCTGAAAGAGAAATAACAACAAATATTGCTTTAATTACCTCAAAACAAAGAACATCTGTGATTCTATGAGTAAGAAAATAGTCAAACTAGATAAGCTTACTATAAACAAGATAGCTGCTGGAGAGGTTATTGAACGTCCAGCGTCTGTTGTTAAAGAACTTGTAGAAAATTCAATTGACGCACAGAGTAGCAAAATCACAATAAACATTCAAGAGGGAGGGAAAAAAAGTGTCGAAGTTGTAGATGATGGAATAGGGATGGAATCTACTGATGCAAGATTGTCAATTAATCGGCACACTACCAGCAAAATAAATAATGCAGATGATTTATTTTCAATTCATAGTTTAGGATTTCGAGGAGAGGCTTTAGCAAGTATTGTTAGTGTTGCTCAGGTTGAGATAATCACCAAAACAGAAGAGTCAGATTTAGGAATTCACTTAGTGATTGAGGGGGGAGAAATTGTTTCAGACAAACAAGCCTCCGCACCGAAAGGAACACGCATTAGCGTAAAAAATCTCTTCTTCAATGTTCCCGTTAGAAGAAAATTTCTTAAAACAATATCTACTGAAATCAATCACATTACAGAATATGTAACTAAACTAGCACTTGCAAATCCTAGCATTTCTTTCATCCTTACTCATAATGGAAAGGATATACTTACAGCTCCCAAAGGTGATTTGATTGTACAAATTACCGCAATCTTTGGTGAAAATATAGCTAGAGCTTGTTTACCCATCAATAAGAAAGAAAATGAATACAGTGTTACAGGTTTTATTACTAAACCAGAATTTTCCCGAAAATCCAAAGACTATCTGTATATCTTTGTTAATGGAAGGTCTGTAACCAACAAAGTCATATCTGAAGCAGTTTCGCGAGGATATGGTACCGCAGTTCCCCATAATAGATATCCCATAATTTTTCTCTATTTCGACTTACCGCCAGATGAAGTTGATGTCAATGTACATCCAACAAAGAAAGAAATCAGATTTAGCAATGAAGCTAAAGTATTTGCACTAATTGAATCTGCTACAAGAGAATCATTAGAAAAAAGTGGGTTAAAATTATTCGAAACAGTTATTGAAACAAGACACAAACCAACAACCCTAACTTCGGTTGAAACCAAAAGTCATGAATCTTCAAAGAGGAAATTACTTTTTTCTGTAGGTCCGAGAGAAAGACCAGATTATAAGATTGTAAGAAGTAAGGAACAGAGAATTGATAAATTTCTTCCTTCAATGGATAAAAACATAGAATTACATGAAAAAGGTTTTGAACGAAAGAAGAGTATTAGAGTTCTTGGGATTATCAAGGACACTTACATTGTTGCTGAAACCCAAGAAGGATTATTCTTATGTGATCAACATGCAGCTCATGAAAAAATAAATTATGAGAAATATATTAGGCAAATAAAAAAGAAAATTGTCTCAATTCAGCAGTTACTTGCTCCTGTTTCAGTTACACTAAAACCATCTGAATTTGAAATAATAGAAAGTATAAAGGAAAATCTCAAAACATTTGGTTTTGAAATTGAAGTTTTTGGTAAGAATGAGATATTAATTCGGTCAATTCCTTCTATTATGGGTGTAACTATAGAATTCGATACAGCAAAGGACATGATTGATATTTTTAAAACAAATGTTTCAGAGATAAAAGAAAAATTGGATTTAGAAGATTTAGGGTTTGTAAAAGACATAATATCCATCTTTGCATGTAGAAGATCAATTAAAGCAGGGGATAAAATCACATTAGATAGAGCGGAATTGCTTTTGAAAGATTTACTGGACTTAGAAGAACCTTTCACCTGCCCCCATGGAAGACCAACTATCATTATACTAAATGAAAAATACATAGAAGAGCTTTTTAAGAGAGATTATAGATAAGACAGGTGAAAAAATGCCAAACAAGAAAGTGACAAAAGCTAAGAATCTGATAAATAAAATTGATAGGGCCGCAGGTATTCAACTTACAATGATTTTACTGATTGTTGTAGCTTATGGAATGTTCTTGTCTGTACAAAAATTTCTCTTTGATTTTGAAAGTTTTAGAACAAAGATAGTTATAATTAATGTCTTACTGGCGGTGGGTATTCTTATTGAAATAGTGTATTTTATTTGGCACACATACAAAACAGACAATAAGAAGAATGAGGAGAAAAAAACTGATTCAAAGGAAAAAACATAGAAGAGTGGATGATTTCAAAAATTATTTTCTTTTTCTCCCGTAAATTTCCTTGAGTTGTTGTTCAGTAAGCATAACGGGAATGCTTTCTTTTATATCAAATTGATGATTTTCGTCATGAGAACAATATAGCTTCCCAATTTGAATTTCAATTTTGAAACATTCTTGACAATCCTTTAGCGATACATGTTTTTTGATTTCATCGATTTCCTTTATTCTTTCTTCCCCATTATCACTTATTTCTACAAGTTGGATTTGAAGAAAATTGCAATAATAGTTACAAACAACTTCAGTTTGTTCATTTTGCAAAGGGATTGAAATTTTCTCTAATGTCTTTACTTCCTCTGTAATTTCCAATTTTAAAGGCCATGATTTATCAATTGGACATGCTAATAGGTCCATTAATCTATGTTTCATTATAGTCACTTTTTAACAAATCAATAATAATGTTTCCTTTAAGATTTCAAATTAAAATGTAAATATTACTATTTCCGCATTATTCCAGTAATAAATTTGCTATCTAGTTTTTCATAACGTTCTATCGAACCAATATCTTCCCAATACATATCATCTGGAATATAAGCGTACATCTGCTCATTTTCTACAAACTTGGGAAATATGTCTTTTGATAAATCAATGCTTGTACTGGAATCAAACTCATTGAGATAATTGAATACAATAGGATCCAAAATACTAATTCCAGTGTTAACCAGTAAAGGTATTTTGGGTTTTTCTACAAATTTTTTGACTTTATTAGACGTATCAACTTCAGCAGTTCCAACTCGTATTTTCCAACCCTTAGATGCTAAGATGGTTGCCCATTTTCCATGATTGATGTGATAATTTACCATCTCAGAGAAATTTACGTTGGTTATAATATCAGAATAATAAATTATCATTTTTCTCTCCCCAATATATTCCTGAGCATTGAGTAAAGCAGTACCTGTCCCTACAGGTCCTGGTTTATCAGGAACATAAATCAAATTCATCCCCAGTTTCTCACCATCTCCAAAGTATCCCTGTATCTGCTCTTTTTTGTAATTCACCAACAAAATTATATCGTTAATGCCGTGTTTCTTGAAATGTTTAAGCACATACTCTAGAATAGGAACTTGATCTTCCCCAATAGGCATCATAACCTTCTGCATATAGTAAGTTAAAGGTCTCATTCGAGTACCTTCTCCTCCACAGAATAGTATACCAACAGTATCCGTCATCTCTATGAACGAGTAAATAAGTTATTGATATTTGTTGTGCACTGCTCATAAATTTGTCTTCGAAGCTGAGATTTGTCTTTTCAGCTTAAGAAATTCTTATTAACATATAAAACAAGTACATAAAACATGGATGCAACCAAAACATCTACACTGGATGAAATTGTACTTAAGTTACGGGAACACATCGAGATGTCCTATTGGGATGGCAGGGGAAATAGACAAACATTTAGAGAAGATGTCAAAAAACTCGTAGCTGATGGAAAGCTAACAAAAGATGAATATAATTATTTGCTAAAAAATGAGAGACGGGTTTTAGTCAAAACACAACTCATACATTTAATTCCTGAATTACAATCACAAGATGTTTTTGAAAATACGCTAAAACACCTTTCTAATGTCGTTTTTGGGAAAAAATATAAGGAAGCTGAAACAAAAAAAGGAGATTTAGAGAATCAGATCATTCGTCAGATTGCTCAACATCTAAATTCAACTTTACATCCTCAGATATCTACAGTAAATGACGGATTTGGGTTAATTAGGCATCTCATAAGCGAGAGTATAGATATTTCTCAAGAACTTCTCAAGATTTCTAATCAATTAATAGAAATTAGAGATGCTCTACTGGAAAAAGGTCATAACCCAATGCTACTTCGTGAAATCGAACAATTGTCTACAAAATTAATTTTCGCCTCTAAAAGCAATAATCCTGAAGATATTCCAAGCAAGGAAGAAATATTAAATATGTTAAATGAAATACAAATTAGTTCAGGAATTGAGTAAAAGTATTGCTTGATTTTTTTATGATTTTGTTCAGAACAACATTACTTTCATATAGCAAGCATTTAAAAAGTGAAAGTAAGTTTCATTTTATAAGTTATTTTGGAGAGATGAAAAATTGGATTCCTATAAGATTATTGCCTCAGAATCAGTAACAGAAGGTCACCCCGATAAAATATGTGATCAAATTTCAGACACCATCTTAGACGCTATTTTGACTGAAGATCCAGATGCTCATGTTGCATGTGATTGTTTTGTAACAACTGGATTAGTTCTAATTGGTGGGGAGATAACCACCACTAAACCCGTAATCATGAACTATGAAGAGATTGTCAGAAATACAATCAAGGAAATAGGTTATGATGATTCTAGCATTGGTTTTGATTATAGGGGGTGTGCAATTATTAACACTATACACTCACAATCACCCGACATAGCTAAAGGAGTAAGAACAAATGAAAAAGAAGAACAGGGAGCAGGAGATCAGGGAATCATGTATGGATATGCTACAAATGAAACGCCTGAATACATGCCCTTACCCATAGTTCTAGCACACAAGCTAACACAAAGATTAACTGAGGTTAGGAAGAAAGGGATATTAACTTTTTTAAGACCTGATGGAAAATCTTTGGTTGCGGTAGAGTATAGGAATGATATTCCTTTTAGAATAGAAGCTATTGTTATTGCAGCACAACATATTGAAGAAATCACTATTGAAGAAATCAAAGACGGTATTCAAAAAGAAGTGATAGAAAAAGTTGTATCAAAAGAATTAGTAGATGATAGAACTAAGATTTTCATCAACAGAACTGGTCGTTTTGTAACTGGTGGACCTCGTGGTGATGCAGGTTTAACTGGTAGAAAAATTATTGTAGACACATATGGAGGGGTAGATTCCCATGGGGGAGGAGCATTTTCAGGAAAAGATCCTTCCAAAGTAG
>JAGLOH010000040.1 GCA_023139025.1 Candidatus Heimdallarchaeota archaeon
GTTTACTCACCACTCCGTTCTTACGCAGCTCAACAAAGGAAGAAAATTGGCATTATCGGTGTGGGAGGGTTGGGTCACCTCGCATTACAGTTCGCACGCGCCCTTAACTACGAAGTAACCGCAATTTCCTCCTCTCCGAACAAGAAAGATCAAGCACTGGCATTTGGCGCAGACCACTTCATGGTTTCAGACAAGGCCAGCATGCGACGAGCGATGTTTAGCTTCGACCTGCTGTTATGCACCGCTCATGGTAAGATTAACTGGGAGGATCTGTTGAATATCCTGAAAAGAAATGGGAGCCTGATCCTTGTAGGTTTCCCAGACATAGTTTTCAATTCGACTGACCTCGTGGCACACCAACTATCGCTTACTGGTTCCTTCCTTGGCAATCGGAATACAATGCGAGAGATGCTTTCGTTCGCACAGGAGCACAGCATCGTTCCCAAGGTAGAGTTAATGCCCATGACGAAGGTAAACGAAGCTATTCGAAAGGTTAAAGAGAACAAAGCACGCTACCGAATTGTCCTATACAACGACATCGAGAAAGTGGGACTCTAAATGAGTCTTTCATTTTAATAATGATAAGTAATTATCAGGGATGTTAGAGAAATCGAACAATAAGTATAGCAAAGCCTGAAATACAATATTTATGGATTGAACATAAAAATCGTTTTACCTGGGTACAAAAAATACAAAGAAATGCTACCCAAATCTAAAGATATCATATTTGTAAATTCTAGAGTTTATGATGATAGTGCTTTAATTCAACTAGCAATAAATCATAATTTACCAATACTATCAAATGATAAGTTCAATGAGTATAGAACAATATATCTAGAATATGATTTTGAAAATCAAGTTTTTTCGTTTGATATAATTCTTGGCGTTCTTGTCACTCAACTAACTGATTACTGCAGAATAACGAAGGTAGACTATAAAAGCTCAATTAAAGTCTGAGTAACAAATAATTATATTAAGCAAACAATACCCTAATGAAATAATTTCGTTTTTTATAAAATTAAAATCAAATTATGAATAGGAAAACGTTGTTGAATGGTTTGAGAAATCATTTAACTACGATAAAAATGGTGGGGCACGGCGGATTTGAACCACCGACCAACTGGTCTCTCAGTTTTGGCCCAAATTTATGAGCCAGTCGCCTGATAATCTAATGGCACGCAGCCATTTGACTTCTAACCGAGCTGAGCTAGTGCCCCTTTTCTACTTATATCTCTCTTTCTCTTTTTTTTAAGTTTTTTCTTCTCTTCTAAAAGTTTTGTTACTTTGGAAATTATTTTTTGATATCTTTTTTTTAAGCAAGAACGAAGCAATTGCGATTAAACCAAGAATTAGATAATAACCAATATAAGCAATTATTTCTAACCATGTTGGTTTATCTTGATAACCAAATAGAGCTCTAAGAAATTTTCCTAGTTCATTTGTCTTATCGTTGAGAATTCCACTCATATCCCAAACATGTTTTTGTAACCAATGTGTTTCAGATCCAAACCAACCAATTTCTTGAAATTCGTGAATTCCATGAGCAAACATACCTGCTGCAACAATAATTAAGACAATGCTTGTAATTAAAAAGAACAGCCGTAAGTTAATCTTTTTACCAGAATAGAAAATCAGAAGAGCGATTACTAAAGCGACAACGATTCCTAATAATCCTGACCAGAGAACAATCCAAGGATTATCTTCAGTAGCTCCAATACCAGAAAGAAAAAGAACCGTTTCTACTCCTTCTCTTAGAACAGAGATTAGTGCAAGTGTCAGTAAACCATATTTTTGCTGTTGTTTTATTGAAATATCTACCTTTTCCTCAAGTTTCTTCTGAATATCTTTTCCGGTTTTTAGCATCCATATTATCATCCATGTTAGTAACAAAGAAGCTATTATCATTGCAAAACCTTCAAAGATTTCTTCATAACTTTCAAACCCACCTAAAGCAAATTGAAAGATAACAGCTGTAAGAATTGAGAGGACAATACCTGCAATTGTACCTATCCACACTTGTTTCTTTAATTTCCCTTCACCTATTTTTGTAACATAAACAAGTAAAATACCCACTATTAATGCGGCTTCTATAGCCTCTCTCAATGTAATCAGAAAACTTGCTAAACTAAACAAAAATTTCCCCTCTAGTTCAATTTGACAACACTAAATGGGGTTAATGAATGTTACATTATTACAAAAAAATTTTCATTGATACTCTCTATCGATTTTCGGTCCAGAAATGATGGGTTCTGCATATTTTGTAACTGATTCAGACAAGGTATTGATTTTTCCAGAAGAGAATCTATCAATACGATTCTTAGAACAACTATTACATAATCCTGCTGGCAAAACAATTTTTGAAACCAAATCTTTTTTTTCTCTGCTTCTACATCTCCCACACAAAGGTTTTCCACACTCATCACATGCAAACTTCGCAGTCGCCCCACAGTTTAAACAAAGTAGAACTATCTCTTCGTTCTTCTCTCCTATGATTATCACAATACTCTTAAGATTCCCAAGTATTAAACCCCAACACTTTTGCAGAGACTTATATCCTAGTTTTCTAATAAGAAATCTGCTTCTTCTGCGTTGAATGAACTTCTTACAAAAGGTGCTGAAGCTACGAATTGGAAACCTAAGCCATAGGCTATTTTTTCATATTCTTTAAAAAGATCAGGATGAACAAATTCTTCTATTTCTAAGTCTGAACTTGGTGGTTTAAGATATTGACCTATTGTTAAAATATCACAATCAACTTCTCGAAGATCCTTTAATAATTTCACTACTTCTTCTTTTATTTCACCCAAGCCTACCATTAACCCCGATTTTGTGAGTATTTCCGGATTCATCTCTTTTACCAATTTAAGCAATTTAAGAGACCTTTTGTAATCTGCTTGAGGAGTAACTTTTTTGAAGAGCCTAGGGACTACTTCCACATTATGATTAATAATATCTGGCTTTGAATCGACCACAATTTTAATGTCTTGTTCTTTACCTTTCAAATCTGGAATAAGTAGTTCTATTATAAGATTCTCGTCATAATTCCTTAACTTCTCTGTAATTTCAGCAAAATGAGCAGCCCCGCTATCGGGTAAATCGTCTCTTGTCACAGAAGTAATAACAACATGTTTTAGTCCTAATCTTTTTGTTGCTTCAAGTAAATGGTCTGGTTCATGTTCATCTAAAGGTTTAGGTCTTCCAAAATCAATATCACAGAATTTACAATCTCTTGTACATATGTCTCCCATAACAAGAAAGGTGGCTGTCTTTTTTTCAAAACACTTACCGATGTTTGGACACATTGATTCTTCACATACAGTATGAAGTTCTAATTTTCTCAGTATTTGTTGAACTTCACGGATTTTTTCTCTATCCATGCTTACTATTCGTAACCATTCAGGTTTTCGAAGTCTAGTCATCTTTCTTAATCATCTCTTCTAATTGATTATCTGTGATTTTTTCTAGTTTAAGGTTGAATATCTTCTCAAATGATTTTTCGAATTTCTCATATATCTCCTTTATGTCCAATGACTTTCCAAGAACTTGTTTCATTGAAATTGGCTCATATTCAGTAATCCCACAAGGGATAATTAAGCGAAAATGATCCATATTTGTATTAACGTTCAATGCTAAACCATGAGATGTAATCCTTTTTGATGCTCTTGCTCCTATTGCTGCCAACTTCCATTTTCTTCCTTGATAATCTACCCAGATTCCAGGATATCCCTCTTTTCTCCACCCTTCAATCTTATATTCTTTTAATAATTCGATCAAAGTTTCTTCCATACTCCAAACAAATTGATCTACACTCATATTCAGCTTTACCAAGTTAAGGTGAAAGTAACCTACAAGTTGTCCTGATCCGTGATAGGTTACTTCTCCTCCCCTTCTTACTTCTATGATGTCAATTTCTTCTTCTTCAAGAATTTCATTAGTGGCTAAAATGTCGTCTCTTGATCCCTTTTTTCCAATTGTAAAAATTGGATTGTGTTGTAAAACTAATAAGAAATTGGCAAACTCACCGTCGTTTTCCTTTTTAGTTCTAATTCTCTGTTGCAAATCGAGAGAATAACGATATTCTAGGAGATTGTATTCGACAAGATAGCATTTTCTCATTGTTTTCTGTTTTTACATGTGTTTTTAGCAATTTTGGTTTGTCAGTTTTTTGTGTGTATCAGTAAAGTTGAAATGTGAGTTAGTTATAGTTAGTAATTGTTTATCATGGCGAAATTTCTGACAATTTTACTCGCGGAAGCATCTATCGAATCCTTTCCAGAAGAACTGATGAAGGATATGAATGTGAGAAACTTCTTTTCTAAACTAAAGAAATCACCATCTGAAGTCATGCTAGATGTAAACTATCATAAGCAACTCATCGGTGAACTTCCAGATTTTGAGAGACGAGGGAGACCTGATATTGTTCATTTCACCCTCTTGTCTTGTTTCGGTTCTATTTGTGCTAGAGAGGAAAGACTTCAAGTGATTATTCACACATATGATGACAGAGTAATATATCTCAATCCTGAAATAAGATTACCAAAAAGCATTGAGCGGTTTAACGGTCTATTTTTGCAGCTGTTTAAGAATGGAAGATCACCTCCAACAGGAGATGAAATATTAATGAATCTTACAAAGAGTTCACTTCCTAATCTTCTGGAAGAGCTACGGCAGAAACATGACATGATAATTGAGTTCAGTGTTAAAGGAGAACAACTTACTTCTCCTGAATATTCAAAAATAATTTTTGAATCCACAAATCCCTTACTAATATTTGGAGCTTTTCCACATGGAGAGATAAAGAATTTACCCAGAGAATTTGTTGACAAGAAGTTGGGAATTTACGAAGAAGGTTTAGATTTGTTTGCTGCAATATCTCAAATCCTTGCTAGTCAGCATATGATTGAAGAAGATTCACTTTCAAAAGAAGAAGGAACTGAAGAACAAAAAATTTCATGGGAGTAAGAGTTGAAGAATAAAAGAGCGACTTCCTAACGACATGTTTAAATTATTTCTTTAATTCGCTCAAAATAGGTGACGATACTGCCATTAGCTAAATTAGATAAGTTATTGCATCCAGAAAGTGTTGCCATAATTGGTGCTAGCCCAGATAAGAAGAAGGTTGGATATGCTGCCTTAAGAAACATGGTGTTAAGCGGTTTCAAAGGAAGACTTTATGCGATAAATCCAAAAGCAGATCAATATGGGGAGATTGAGGGAGTAAAGGTTTATGCAAGTATAAATGATATTGAAGATGAAGTTGATTTAGCTGTTATCTGTATTCCTGCAAGATTTATCCTATCATTAATGGACGATTTGGGGAAAAAAGGCGTTAAATATGCAGCAGTAATCACTGCTGGTTTTAAAGAAACTGGTTCTGAGGGTGCTGAGTTAGAGAAAAAAATTGTAGAGATTGCACGACAATATGGCATAAGAATTGTAGGTCCAAATATTTTGGGTGTTATGGATACATCTGCTCCTATGAATGCTAGTTTTGCAGAACGCTCACCTATTAAGGGAGATGTGGCATTTCTGAGTCAAAGTGGAGCTTTGTTGACAGGAATATTGGATTGGAGCTGTGCTGAGGGAATTGGATATTCAAGTTTTGTTTCTCTAGGGAACAAAGCTGATTTAGATGAAACAGATTTCATTGAAGCTTTAGCAGATGATGAGCACACTCTAGCAATTTTTGCATATCTTGAAAGCATAAGTAGGGGGCTTGATTTTATCAAAGTTTGCAAGTCAGTCACTCGAAAAAAACCAGTTATTATTATAAAATCTGGACGTTCAATAGCCGGAGCAAGAGCTGCTTCCTCGCACACAGGCAGTATGGCGGGGGTAGATACAACCTATGATGTGGCATTTGAGAAAGCTGGTGTAATAAGAGCAGATGATGCTCAAGAATTATTTGATATGGCTTTTGCTTTTAGTTTCATGCCTATTCCTGAAGGAAATAGAATAGTTATAATTACAAATGCAGGAGGACCTGGAATATTAGCCACAGATGCAGCAGAAAAATCTGGTCTTAAACTTGCAACACTTTCTACTGAGTTTAAAGATAAATTAAAATCATTCTTACCACCAGCTGCAAACTTCAACAATCCTATTGATGCACTTGGAACCGCCCAAGCAGAAGACTATGGAAAGGTTCTAGAGCTGTCCTTGCTAAGTGATGATGTAGATGGTGTAATTCTAATTCTTACTCCTCAGGCAATGACTGAGGGTCAAGAAACTGCAGATAAAATAATAGAAATACGTAAAAAATATCCACACAAGCCTATTATCACTGTTTTCATAGGTGGGGAGATTTTAGGACCAAGCATTTATCAGTTGAAAAAGAACAAAATTCCTTGTTTTCCTCATCCAGAAAGAGGTGTACGCGCAATGGGTGCTCTTGCTGAATATAATAAAATTAGAAAAAGACCCGTTGATGATAAAATTCCAAATCTAGATAGAGACAAAGAACAAGTTAGAAGTATCTTTGATAAAGTTAAATCAGAAGGGCGAAAGAACTTATTGGGTACAGAAGCAATTAACGTTGCAAAAGCATATGGAATTTATGTTCCTAATACCAAACTAGCTCGATCAAAAGAAGAAGCTGCATCTTTAGCTGAGGAAATAGGTTTTCCTGTTGTAATGAAAATAACAAGCCCTGATATTATACATAAAACAGATATTGGTGGAGTAAGGTTAAATATCAAAAGCAAAGAAGAAGCTACTAAAACATATGAAGAAATAACCGCTAAAGCAAAAGAACACTATCCTGAAACCAAGCTTCTAGCTGTTGATGTTCAAAAGATGGAAAAGATAGGAAAAGAGCTCATTGTAGGGTCAATGAAGGATCCTCAATTTGGTTCTCTTGTTATGGTGGGTTTGGGAGGTGTTTATACTAACTTCTTTAAGGATGTAGCTTTTGGATTAGCTCCATTAACAAAATTAGAATCCGAAAAGATGTTACAGCGTACAAAAACATATACTCTTCTCAAAGGAGTACGAGGAGAACCACCATCCGATATAGCAGCAGTGAATGAAACTTTACTTAGAGTATCGTTATTAGTTACTGACTTTCCTGAAATAGAGGAACTAGATATCAATCCATTTTTTGTTTATGAGAAAGGAAAGGGTGTGTCTGCTTTGGATGTGAAAATAGCGCTCGAATAGTGATGCTCCACGTATTTATTTTGTATTATTTCTGTATTATGTATGTAACTTTTCAATTGTTATCTTCCACTTTCAGTTACTATCAAAGTGTTTTCTCGCATTTTGGTAAATAACAAAAAAAGATTCTATTTTTATTTTTTAGTTAATCTTTTGGATAGTTAATAAGCATGTTAGGTTCTCTTCAAAACTTCAAAACCTTGATATGAATATGATTGGTTTTTTAATCAACATTATCTTTCGCGCTTTCAAAGATAATAAATCCAGTCTTTAGTTTTTCTGCTTCATCTTGTGATAGTTCAATTGTCTCTAGTTTGTTTGGATCTGCAGGAATGATGGATGAATTTCCAAAAGGATCTTCAACAACGATATCGATTGGAAGATTATCATTAATATAAGAATCTAAGAGTTCGACATATCCTCTAATCTTTTCTCTTTCTTCATCTGAACTTGCATCACCTAAGAGGAAAGACGCTTTTCCTCTAATGTCGTGAAGTATACCTTCAATATTGTTGATAAAACCTTCCGCATTAGGACCCGGTTCTATCATAGCCCCTATTTGTGGAAAGATTATCGTTCCATTAGCAGCTCTAATGATTTTTGTAGTATAATCATTCTTATTTTCAGCATGGTAAATGTACCTGATTGGATCTTTGAATGAGAGATTGATAAAATCATTGTGCTTAAAATGACAGTCAGAACAAACCATATTGAAAAACCAAAGTTGAGGAAAATGAGGAATATCCATTATCTTTTGTGTAATTTTAGTATTAGCACTCTTGCACACAGGACATTTAACTTCCATCATTTCAAAATTATGTTCCTCTTTTGTCATTTAATCGCTTCTTACTTCTTTATAAATCATTTAAAGTTTAAGATAGAATGAAACTTAGTTCAATTAAACTACAAGTTTGAGCAGTAAATTTTTTTAGATTAAAATTCAAGGGGAATTGATGAGAGAAGAGCTATTGGATGTATACAACAAACTCTATGAAGAATATGGTTCTCAAAACTGGTGGCCAGGCGATGGGTTGGAAATTGCCATTGGAGCAATATTAACTCAGCAAACTAACTGGAAAAATGTGGAAAAAGCTCTTCTTCAGTTAAAAAATGCCCATTGCTTGAATATTGAATGCTTGCAGAAGATTTCTATTGAGGAATTAGAAGAACTAATCAAATCAAGTGGATTTTACCGCATAAAGGCTAGAAGATTAAAAAATCTAATAGAGCTACTATCAATCAACCCACAACCTGATCGTGAAACTTTGTTATCAATAAACGGGTTGGGTGATGAAACAGCGGACTCTATTATACTTTACTTATTTGAAAAGAAATATTTTGTAATTGATTCCTATACATTTCGAATTATGAATAGACTTGGTTTATATGATGGCAAGAATTACTTGGAACTCCAAAGAATATTTATGGATAATCTTCCAAGTAAGTTACAGTTATATCAAGAGTATCATGCATTGATAGTGAAACATGCAAAGAGTCATTGTATAAAGAGCAATCCTCAGTGTGTTAATTGTGTACTCAACAAAAGATGCAAATATAACATAGAAAAAAACAATAAGAGTATGGAGCGGTAAATGTGTTTCTTACCAAAGAACAACAGAAGATGCTAGATGGGGAACATGGGCATGCAATTGCTAAACTCACCCATTTAATTGTAAAAATCGGTGAAGTAAATGGTGCAACAAGACTTATTCCCATAAAGAATGCACAAATTGCGGGTGTTTCATACTTAACTGTTGGTGAACCCATTTTTTCTTTTTTTAATATGTTATCTGAGGATAATGTCAAAGTTAGTGTTCCTAGTTGGTTAAATCCTGCAGGGATGGATATGAAGAAATGGAAAGAAATGGGTATAAAAAATGATTTTGCTGAAAAACAGCGTAGAATTATACAACAATATCAAGAGATGGGAATACAAACAACGCTTACCTGTACACCATACTTGATTGGGCATAAGCCAAAATTTGGTGACCATTTAGCATGGAGTGAATCATCAGCTGTATCAATAGCTAACGCTTATTATGGTGCAAGGACAAACAGAGAAGGAGGTCCTTCCTCATTAGCATCTGCTATAATTGGTTTTACTGCTGATTATGGGCTACATAAAAAGGAGAACAGAGTTCCTAGAATAGTTGTAGATGTAGAAGCAACAATTAATCATTTTTCAGATTTCTCCGCTTTGGGCTACTGGTATGGGGAAAAGTTTCATGGAATTATTCCATATTTTAAAAGTATAAAAAGTGCAAATATTGATCAAGTAAAAATGTTGGGCGCGGCAATGGCTGCATCAGGAAGCGTGGCTCATTTTCACATTGCAAAGCATACACCAGAAGCTGAAAAAGTTGATTTGAGTCATATAAGTGAAACAGTTACCTTCGATGAAAGCGATAAAAAACAAATATACAACCATTTCAACCAGATAAAGGAAAGAGTAAATCTAGTTGTAATTGGTTGTCCTCATTCAAGCCTTGAGGACGTAAAACTTATTGATTCATCTCTTGGAGATAAGTCTATCAAGGAGGGGATTAAATTCTGGGTTTTTTCCTCTCAAAAATTGATGCAAAATGATGAGGTAAAGAAACTTTTAACTAATTTGGAAGAAAAGGGAGTGAAAATATTTGCTGATACTTGTATGGTCGTATCTCCTGTAGTTAGGGAAAATTACAAAAATATTTTGACCAATTCTGCCAAAGCAGCATTTTATCTTACTAGAGAAGGTACAAACAAGGTTAGCTTACTTTCTTTGTCTGAAATCATAGAGAGGGTTTCTGAATGAAAACAATAAAAGTACGTACTATTGTTGAAGGTACTGTTGAAGGAATTGCTTTAGTTTCACCTATTCCAATTTCGTTTTTTGGTGGGGTTGATGCTGAAACAGGAATAATAACTGATTCCGAGAATCCATTATTTGGAGAAAGTCTTACTGATAAAATTTTTGTGTTTCCAAGGAGTAAAGGATCAACCGTGGGTTCTTACGTTATTTATGGCTTAAGTGTTAATAATGTGGCACCACTTGCACTTATAGCAGATAAGGCAGAAACAATTGTCATAGCTGGAGCAATACTAGCAAATATTCCTTTTGTTGATAGAACTGACCAAGATGTTACAATTTCAATTAAAACAGGAGATAAACTAATAGTAGATACTACTCAAAATATAATAAAAATAAAAAAAGAGTAGAAATTGATAAAAACTACTTACCTTCGCTTTTTACCTTGTTGTTCTGATAGCAGTTTCTGAAATTCGTCTCTTAACAAAGTTTCTTGTCCTTGCAAAGCTTGTTTTTTCTCCTCATCAAGCTTTTCCATTTGTTCTGAAAGGGCTTTTTCTTTTTCAATCCTTAATTCTTCTGTAACATCAGCAATTTCCTTTTCCTGCTGCTCCTTTAATTGTTCCAGGAGTTCTCTTTGATCGTTTTCTTTCTGAATATTGAATTTCTCTTCTAATTGCGCCTTTTCTTCTTCAAAACCTTGTTTTAAATTCTCAATTTCTAAGAGCTGATCTTCTTTCAACTGATTTTTCTGTAATTCAAATTCTTCTTTGAGATTGTCGCTAACCGAAAGAATTCTTTCCTCAATGAAGTTCTCTCGTTGAGTGATAACCAAATCTTGAAATTCATCACCTGTAACTGTGTTGATTATTTCAAAAGCTCGATTGATGGTGTTAATATTGGCTTGAGCAGTTTCGAATTCCTCATTATTGAGAATCCCTTCTGATTCTTTAATCAAATCTTCAACAAATTTCATGACTAAATCTGTCGCCATTTCAGGAATTGTTTCTATTGTTCTCATGAGATTCTTGAGTTCTAAACCCTTGGAAGATAAGTCAGCTAGTTCTACTTCATATCCTTTCGTTAAGCTTTTCTCTCTAAATATCAAATCAAATGG
>JAGLOH010000400.1 GCA_023139025.1 Candidatus Heimdallarchaeota archaeon
TTTCCAAAAGTTACTAGCACTCCTGTTGTTCCAAGACTAAAGAGGTGGTGATAAACAGCATCTACATTTATCGATCCTAAATGAGCTAGAAATACTGTTGACCACATTGGAATATCCTTAGTAAAAGCATATATTGGCATATTACGTTCATCTGTCCAGCGTATCATCCAGAAAATAAAACGAATTACCCATCTGGGAAAGGCACCCCAAAATTTGACATCTTTTTCATTCGGATTTTCCCCATATCTTGCTTCATAAAGTTCCTTATTAACTATTCTATGAACTGTTTCGAGAGTATCAAAAGGGTCAAATTCAATCATAGCGTTTATTTCGTCTCCATCCTCAGTTTTTTCTTTTTTAACTACAAATGAAATGATAATCTTATTTCTTTGCCACAACCTTTTTCCTGATACAAATCGATTGATTTTAGGACGCAAAGATATTGTTCTTACAGCAGCTGTAAGGTAAATTTGGAACAAAGTTAATTTTTCTTTGTCTTCTTTACCTTTATTAAATGCTTCTAAAAATTTGTGAGTTTTGGAGAGATCCACTTGGGTTTTATAATGAATCTCGCTTTCATTTTTATTACGCATAATAAGAAATTCGAATTCATGAAATTTTGTTGTGGTTACTAATTCTGCATCGGGTCTTCTTGGCATTTATATCACATCTTCTGATAGAAATAGGCTCTCGTTAATGAAAAGAATGCTTTATTAAATATATTTCGTCCATTTGTGCTCCATAAAAATATTTTTTAAACGACGTGTAGCAGATACTTGACCAACTTGATTCATACAGAAGAAGATATACCTCAAGAAAAGGCAATCAAGAAAGATAAAATTAAGACTTATGCAATTGCCGCAGCTAATAGTGGTGGGCAGCAGTTTTACTTTAACTATGCTACTTTGATTGCTGTAGGTATAGGAGCAACCCCCTTACAAATGTCCTTCATTACAGCTATTCAAAATTTAGGGTCATCTCTTTTGCAAGGTTTTTTTGGTCGCTTATCAGATAGATTAGGTAGAAAGTTAATCTTATTATTTGGGTTCATTATTGCTACTATAACTACAGTTAATTTAGCCTTCCTCACATCTCCAGTTATTTTTATGGTTGTTATTGGAATCTATTCTTTAGGAATAAGCATGGTTATTCCTTCCTGGAATGCCCTAATGGGAGACATTACCACAGAAAAAACTCGAATAAAAGTGATAAGTCAACTCAGCATGGTAGGAACTCTCGCATCTTCAGCTTTACTACTTCTATTAGGCTTTTTCATTGATTTAATACCATTCAAGAATACTGAATTAGAAACAAAATACAGAGTTATGGTTTTAGTGGGAGCTATGTTCTTTGCACTAGCAACTATCGTAATCTTAACTCTATCAGAAACCAACAAATCAAAATCAGTAAGGAAAGCAGTTCCAATTAAGACTCTCCTGAAGAATAAACCATTTGTAATATTCAGTGGAACTACTATGATATGGTGGCTGATGATGAGTTTATTATGGCCTTTGTCGCCCTTTGTTCTTAGTAGACTAGAACCTAGCACATCTGCAGTAGCTATTCTTTCAGCTGTTTTTTCAGCAAGCATGGCCATTGGTTTCTTGATTACGTTTAAAATTGGTGATAGAATCAGCAGAAAATTCATGATATTTTTTGGGTTCCTTTCACTCTGTATAGTGCCTATAACTTTGGCTTTTAGTACTCACTGGGCTCTAATTATCATTACTAATTTCTTTGGTGGATTAGGAAATGGTTTAGTTAATGTATCAGTTAGCACAGAAATTCTCAATCTTGCCGATCCAAAAATCAAAGGAACATATAGTGGAACATATAATGTCTTTCTGGGTATTCTAACTTTTACAGGTTCTTTTATTTCAGGATTAATTTTTGAATTCTTTACAAGATCCAGTGTCTCTTTAATTTCTAAATCAGTTTGGTTAGATTTTTCAACAAGCATTTTTTCAAAGTTTTTAGATTCCTCTTTAGATAGTTTTGGACTCTTTCTCAGAAACTTCCTCATCATAATTACTTGTTTAAGACTACTAGCTGCAATTCCTATACTTGTTCTAGCATTAAAAGAAAGAAAAGTGCCCAAATTATAATCCTCTGCGAAACAGTTAAAATCCTCGCACAAAATTAATGTTATGAAATTCGTTCATAGGACTAATTATTGTAATAAGTGCAACAAAAAAGCATTTTATCCT
>JAGLOH010000401.1 GCA_023139025.1 Candidatus Heimdallarchaeota archaeon
TGGATCCTTGACTATAACCAACTTCTTTACCATTAATCCACAAATAAAAAGCAGATTTAACTCCTGCAAAATGAATGAAAACTTCTCGATTATTCCAACCTTTAGGGAGGGAAAAATTTCTTATGTAAGAACCTACAGGTGTTTCCTTTTTGTCAATATTAGGGGCTCTTCTCTTTCGAAGATTTGGAGGATAACTCTGAGCTAGATAATAAGGCATACCATAACCTTGCAGCTCAAAAGTTCCTGGAACTTTAATTTTATCCCAATTAGATGAATCATAATCATCTTCATAAAAATCATCAGGTCGTTCGTCGTATTTAGATACCCAATGAAATTTCCATGAACCACTAAGAGACAGAAAGTATGGTGATTTTTTGTTCTTAATTGCTGATTCTCTATCAGAATAAGGAATGGTTCTAACGTGACCTTTTTCTTTATTAATACCAATAACGGTTTCATCTTCCCAATCAAGAAGTTCTGTCATTGAAGGGTTATTGTTTCCTTAATTGATAACTTTTCTGTTAAATAAAAAATGAATGGAGATTGAGAATAATCTACCTTATTGCATCGATATCTCCAGTACCAACATCTAAAATGAATGTGAGTTGCCCCATACCACCTTGGCTTATGGAGTCAGTAGGGATATCAATGGTACCAGTGCCAATTGAAGCGGTAAATAAAGTTCCAATATCAGAATCCAAATTAAGAATTAGGTCAATATCTCCAGTTCCTATATCAATTGTAAATGTATGACCTGTTAAAATACTTACTTGAGTCCAGTACAAATCAATTGACCCTGTGGTTGTGCCAATAACAAAATTCAGTCCATCCTTGAAAAGAACTTCATCGAAATCAAAATTAATACCACCAGTTACAGCTGCTACAGAGAATGTTGAAACGTTTACTAAAACACTGTCGTAAAAAACAATTTGTATATCCCCTGTAATTACACTAACTAGAAAATTGGATGAATTCAAAATAGTATTCTGATGAAATTCTATGTAAATACTACCTGTAGTAGTGGAGATTACAAAAATATCTAAATCAAGTAAAACATCTTGATCACAGGAGAATGCAATGTTACCAGTTATTACAGAAATCATGCCACTTCCTGTGACTTGAGTTGCATCAGCAAAATTAACCTCAATTGATCCTGTAGTGCATGTAATTGATTCAATGTCCACATTAGTATAAGCTTGTTCAGTAATTACTGTTATATCTCCTGTCGTAACTTCTAAATTGAGAAATAGATTTGCTCTATAGTCTATTTGCATGTAAATATCGTGATTAAAGCGATAATTTACTTCACTTGGATTTGCGATTATATATTCCAAATAATATGAGCCATTCAGACCTTCAGTTATATTCCAGTAATTTGCTTCACTAGGATATAGTTCCTCTAAATCTTTGGGACCTTTTACTGAATTCTCTATTTCTACAAGATTGTCACTTGACATGACATCTGAAATCAAAAACAGGCTTGCAGTTATTCCGTCAAAATCAACATATACGTCTGGATTACTATATTCTGTTGGAAATTCCTCATAAGTAGTTAGAGTTCCATAGGTCACATAGTTTATTCCAGTATTTTCAACAATCAACCAAATACCGAGACCAGCTCCAGTAAGTATTAGAGCTCCACCTACGAGAAATCCAATCAAACTACTTGTTTTCATAATTATATTAGGATAATATTCATATAAAAAACTAGCCAATTCAAATTTTAAAGAAAATAAAGCAGATATAGTCCAAGATAGGTTTAAGTCAAAGATTCTACCCAAAGAGGCCCAATTGCTGTTATTCTACCTTTACTTACAGTTCAATACTTTTCTGATAGAAATACGTTTTAGAGAATTTCTATCCAAATCGGACCTACTGCAGAAACTCTCCCCATACTATAAAGAATCCTTACAAAATAGAAATCAGCACCATTTGTATTAAGATTTGCAGGATTGATCGGAGTTTCAGATTCTTCATTGACATAATACTCTCCATTAATTTCTATACTTCCATCATATGAGGTTCCAGTAATTGTTGTGTTGTCAAAGAAACTCAATTCAGTAACTGGTACATCAATAAATTGTTCTCTCCATAAATATCCGTTTTTAAAAATTTGAACAGTTGTACCCCAATCAGGGTCACCCAACCAGGGGCTAGCTGCTTGTAAAAATGCAGATTGAGGAGCACCATCCTGAG
>JAGLOH010000402.1 GCA_023139025.1 Candidatus Heimdallarchaeota archaeon
ATATTCTACACAGTAGCTATTACCTTATGGCTTGTTTTAGATAATATCTTCTATTTAATCAATTTCATGATAATTGGTACATCAATCGGATTGGGGTTAGGATTATGGCCTGTTTTGCAAAAAAGCAAGAAACACATTGCTCGAAAAATTAGTCAAGTACTTGTTGGGAGTTACATGTTCATAGGTTTAGGTTTTGGAGTAATTTACCTTATTTGGGGATTCCTCGAACCAGAAAATATGCAACTAGAAGGTTTTTGGTTCTGGTTACTTTCAGGAACATTTGCTGCAGGAGTAATCCATTATACAATAGCAAAGATCTTTGGACCAACCCTCTTTGGTCGAGGGTGGTGTGGTTGGTCTTGTTGGACAGCAGCTCTTCTAGATCTACTTCCTTGGAAAAAGAGTCCTGGTCGAAAAAAGATGTGGGGCTATCTACGTTACGTTCACTTTGCTCTTAGTACAATTCTTGTTTTTGTTTTAGTATTTGTCTTCAATTATACACTTTCAACCACCAGAGGAGTAATAGATTTTACTGGTTATTATACTTCTCAGGGTGGAGATCATCTCAAATCCTCTTTATTTCAGATTCATGAATTCTGGTGGTTTCTAATTGGGAACCTAATTTACTTTACATTATCTATAGTTCTAGCAGCTATTCTCAAAGATAATAGGGCGTTCTGCAAGTATGTTTGTCCTATTGCACCAATAATGAAAATATGCTCAAGAGCTTCAATCATGAAGATCTCTGTTGATTCAGAAAAATGCATCCAATGCCGTGCTTGTGAAAGAGCTTGTCCTATGGATATAAAAATCTTGGACTATCCCGCAAGAGTTACTTCTACTGAATGTATTCAGTGCCTTGAATGTGTAAATGCCTGCCCGACAACTGCAATTAAAGCTACATTTAGATTTGACATAGGTTTCAAAGAACATCTAAGAGTTCAAGAGGCTAGTTGATTTCTCTCCATTAAGTAAATGAATTGAGCAGATGACTTTGAACTCACAAAGAATTCTAATTGTTTATCATTCTGCCTGATTCTTCCTTAATTCGGAATACTCTTTTTTTACAGATTCTAAAGCCGGTAATTTCATGTCTTTTAATTGTCCAAATATCAAAGGATTATTTATTGCAGCTCTCCCAATCATAACTCCGATGCAACCGATTTCTTTCATTTTCTCTACATCCCTCTTAGTTTGAATATCACCATTAGCAACAATGGCTTTTCCTGTGTTAACACATTCAGGAAAAACACTCCAATCTGCTTTCCTTTCATACGACTCAGATCTATATCTAGCATGTACAATAAAAAAATCTGCATCAACTTTTTCTATTAATTTAAGATAAACTTTTTCTCTCTTCTCTGTCAAATTTACTCCAAGACGCAACTTAACATTAACATTGTAACCATAGTTCTTGATCAAATCAACCATTCTCTTGACTTTAGTTGGTCTTTTAATCATTGCACTTCCAATACCTTGACTAACATAAGTTTGAGAAGGACATCCGAGATTCAGATTAAAGCCTTGAAAACCTCTTTCAGAGGTAAAATCTCTTAGGAATGCATCTAATTTTTCCTCGTCTTTCCCCATAATCTGGATCATTGTAGGAGTATCATCATGAAGCTTAATTCTCTCTAAAGCAGATTTAGTTTTCTTAACCAAAGTTTCAAATCTAATCTGTTCTGTAAAAGTAAGATCTGCACCATATTTATGGCAAATATGCCTGAAACTAGAATCGGTTATTTTTTCCATTGGTGCAAGCATATATTTCATTAGATTTGATTCTGTCATATTGACTATTAACATTATCTTTCCTTGAGGGTCGTTGCTGAACAGCTCACTCAAAGTAGGTAAAAAATAGTTCTCCTTTTCTTTTTCTTTCTATTACATCTCACTAAGCATTTTCTTAATGTATTTCATTGCAAACTGATGATATTCATCTATATTACCATATTCCGGAATTTGTTCCTGATCTCCAAAAAATTCAGTTTGAATAACACTCACAGTTCCATGAACAATTCCCCAAATGAAAAAAGACAATTTACCAACGTCTTTTTCTTTTATTTCTCCTGCATCTACCGCTTTTTGGACGATTTCGTTTAAATAATAAATAGACTTAGAATCATATTGTTGTTCAAGTATTCCTGTTCTTTCTGCTTGAGGAGCTTGAGTTTGAAACATCATTTTGTA
>JAGLOH010000403.1 GCA_023139025.1 Candidatus Heimdallarchaeota archaeon
GGGTAGGAGGGTACGTGGTTTACCCGCTTAGAGTGAGCTATCAAGCAATGACTCTCTAGGAAAGATAATGTTCATATGAGAGTATGACAAAGTCAAATCATATTCATATCTATTTGGAGAAAAAAACTGAATGAGTAGAAGAAAAAACTACTCGGTTTCGATATAAGTTTCTTTTATCTTTGTTTCAGCCTCGATAATTTCCCTTCTAGTATCTCTTCCTTTCTCAAGCACTTCCCAGAACCTCTCAACGTAATCGGGGTGAATTCCAGTGAGCACTCCTCTAATTGTTAATATTGGTTCGTCTATAGAATTTAAAGAAACTTTTATGTCTCCTTTTTCGAATTTTTTGACTATTTTTCTTGTTTCAAATGTAGACTGATAAGTTGTTGGCATAGTTATGGCTAAATAACCTAACTTAGCCCTAGTCACATCAGCTGTTAAACTTGAACTTTCATCTAACTCATTAAAGAAGAGATCAGAAAATCTTGTGTTTTGAGCTCTTTCCAAAGATTCAAATTCTTTATCAAGAGAAATAATTATGCCTAAACCTCTTGCATCTCTAGAGAATGATTTGAAGAAATCATTTAGATCAGCGTAGAATTCCTCATGAGTGCTTTCTTGAAGAGCAGAAAGAACAGTTGTAGTGAAGGTTTCAGCTAACAAATTATTGCTTTTTTCCAGAACTATTTCTATACTCTCATCTTCATAAAGTTTCAGGAGTTTTTCATTGTCAAATAATAAGATTGGACAATGAGGACCAAGTGTGTCAAATCCGAGGTAATGTAGAGCTCTAGCAGAATTATATTGAACAAGAGAAGGTTCATCTTTTTCCGGTAATACGAAGATAACAGTTGGTGGTTCCCCTGTTATATCAGCTAGTAACTTGCTAACAATAATGGTACCAGCACTACCAGTTCCGCCACCACTACCTATTATTAGGTGAAGAGCTAAATCGTCTTCATCTTTTCTTTCATCACGTTTGTAAAAGACAACTTTTTCTAGTTTGGATTTTATCTCCATCTCTTTAGCTTTCAGTTGCTTGTATGCTTTCTCAAAATCATAATCTGAGGAAACAAGGTCTTTTGATCCAAACCAGAAGGTGTCTGAAAAATTGCTGATTTTTGGTTCAAAGTTATCAGCCAGATTCACTGCTAATGATTTTATGGTGATTTTACTTTCACGTAATTCTTGAATAAGTTTTTCACCTATTTTGCAACCAGCGTTACCAACACCTATAACAGATATAGATATCTTTTTTCGGAAGATTTTTCTTTTAAGCCAAGACATTTAGATACCTCCTCCCACTGACCTGATAATTTTGAGTATGTTTATCACCCATATAGCAATAATCATGATTGTTTTGAATAATTTTTGCGTTGAAATTGGAAATATTCTCATTGAAGCTACATATTCTCTTAGTTGCAACATTGTAACATTTTCTCTCTTTGCTTCTTCTGAATATTTTTCTCCAAATTCTACTACATTTGCGAAAATATAATTATCCAATTCCATGAGCGCTTTAATCTTGAATTTTTTAGCTTTGATACTGAAAGCCCATAATGGAAGAATAACATAAAAAACCATCAATACTGCAATTAAAGCTGAAATAGTCACAACTAGAATTGTTGCGGGTTGTCCAGGTTCCAGAAACATGAAATCTACATTATGTGTTGGCATCCCTGGAGGAGGAAATGAATATATCAATTGGTTAACATTACCCATAACCATCGCAATTATTACGATCAGAGCAGATATTATTCCTGCAGTTGGAATATTTTCTAATTGACTTATTGATCTTCCTCTTGACCACTTATCTCCCAAAGACCAGATTATATCATAATTTTCTCTCATTAGAAGAGTTCCATATTCTTTTCTGTAAACATCCATTTTTTGTTTGATTGGTTTAAGAATTTTGGAATAAATTTGTGTATTAAATAACATATAATAGACTGCTACAAAGAAGATATAATAGAGGAAGGGACTGAATATGCAAGTAATAATACCAAAAATAGCTGCTACAGGGTACCCATTAAAAGCTATTTGTAGCATTGGAATTTGAATACCTATACCTGTTGCTAGAGCTGCAAGAATAATGATTGGGTTCTTTGGTAATTTTCTATCGTAATATTTTGCATAATACTCTCTGACAGGTTTTTCTAGCCATTCCACTTTCTTAGCAAGCGTTAA
>JAGLOH010000404.1 GCA_023139025.1 Candidatus Heimdallarchaeota archaeon
TCTGGCTTTGGTTCTTCTGGCTTTGTTTTCTCTGGCTTTGTTTTCTCTGGCTTTGTTTTCTCTGGCTTTGTTTTCTCTGCTTCTTGAACAATTTCTGGTTCTTCAGCTTCCTCGACTTCGTCAGGTAGCTTAATTTCTTCTGGGTCTTCAACCTCTTCTATACCTTCTTCATCTTCTTTTTCGAATCGTTTTTTATCCTTACGGAGCTTTTTGAGATTTTGTTCAACAATGTCAATGACTGTCTTTTTCTGCATTTCTACTTCATTAAATTTCATTTTCACTTCTTCTTCTGAAAGAATCTTCTTAGTTGTTTTATCATCAGCTATGTCTATTGTTTTTACGTAATCTTTAACCATATTCAATCTCATACTTAATGCTTTGAAAGATTCGTAATCATCAACTTCGGTTATTTGATTTGGTACACCTTGCAGTTCTAGAAGATATTGTTGTAGCTGAAAAGCATAATTTTCCAGTTTATCTATCATTTGGAATACTTTTTTGTTAAGTTCCTTTTCTTCAATATCTGCTTTTGTTACTCTAGTCTTCCTATCTTCTTTATCAGTGAAGAAAAGAACATGAACTTTTCCGTAAATATACAAGAAGAAAGGTAAAGCAAACATCATCACAAAAATTGGAACAAAATTGATTAGATAAATTGTTACTAGGCTTGGTAAACCTTGATATTGAGTAAAAAGCGGGAGTAGAGCTTGTTCAAAAGCTGGAATTGTTTCATTGAGAATTATTGTGATGGCCCCATAAAACAGAACAACAGGTATCGAAATGCCTAATGATTTCAATAGAGGAATAATCATGTTGAAAGTAGTATCTACCGAAACATCATCTTTATACTGGTACAAACATTCCGTAACTGCTATTAATGCCACAAGAAAGGCTAAGGGAATCTCAAAGATTGCCAGAATTAAAACATTCATTCCAAAAACTGGTATAAGAAGAACACTAAATATTGTTCCAACAATAAGTGCGAAAACACTTTGATTAAGATTTCGAGACATTCTTACATGTGGCATAATTATTACTAGGTTTAGATTCTAAAAAAAGGTTTTCCATGAAGGAAATCACAAAAATATCTTCTCAGAACCTATTGTTTTTCCAGAATCTTTTTGAACAATGAGTTAACTCCTTTATTTGATAAAATGAAATCTAAGTCATTAGCATTGGGTTTAACTATTTTGTTTCTTACAGTAAGTTTAATTCTTCCACATCAAAATATATTGTCAAAACAGGAAAAACCAGAGGACTATTACCCTAGTTTTGATTATTTTGCCAACTCACCAAATGAATTCTTTAATGAAACACAGGACCCAAGATATGCCCTAGTAGCTAGATTTTTTGGAATGATACAATATCCAAACAAAGCTAATCCCTCTATCATTGTTTTCAATGAAAAACTGAATATAATTACATCTGGCTCCTCTAGCGCATCAGATTGGAATTTCACTTTACATAAAACCAACTCCTCTCAAATTCTTAATATAATTTCATCTGATTATGTTGATGAAAAGTGGTATTTTGAGGCTTTATCAACTCAAATGGAAGAGGGACTATATGATTTACAATTAAATTGTAGCGAAGGATCTGATTATCAGACTCATGCAGTAAAAATAATTGAGGAAAAAACATATCCATTTACATTTGTACACATATCCGATTCTCATTTCCCCTCATATTATACAGACTTTAATACTTCAGATATCAATCTAGAAGAATTAGCCAAAATTAAAGCATTAGATCCAGATTTTGTAATTTTTACAGGTGATTTAATACAAGGTCCAACTTTGTATTTTCTTAATCCTGTGACTGGTAAGCATATGAGAGGAGAAATTCAGCTTCGTCTTGGACTTTGGGCTTTAGATACTCTTGATCTTCCTGTGTATTATGTACATGGGAATCATGAATTCTCTCAAAGTACAATGGTTCCTGATAGTGTAGAAGATAATTGGTATAACTACCTTGGACCAATTCGTTATCAAAACTTTACATATTTGGATTGGACAATGGTTGGATTTGGATTATCATTTGAAGGACTAAGTTCTGTAGAATTTCAAAAGGTTAACCAAATATTAACTCAAAACAGCGATGAAGCAACTATTTTGTATTATCATTATGATTTTCCACTGGGGGTAAATAGTCAACCTTCAAGTTTTCTTAGACGTTTTCCCATAGAAG
>JAGLOH010000405.1 GCA_023139025.1 Candidatus Heimdallarchaeota archaeon
GGAAAATTTTTTGTTAGACTTTAATGATTTATCGCGTTCATTTAGATTTTTGAAATCTTCATCAAACTCTTCCTCGTATTCTTCTTTGTAATCTTCATCAAACTCTTCATCAAATTCTTCATCAAAAGACGCATCTTCTTGGATGAAGTCAAAGCTACTTTCGAGGAATGAATAATCAAATTCTTGTATTTCTTTTGATTCTAAAACTAATTTTAATAGTATTTCTAATTCCTTTAGGGCTAATAAAGACGCATCTAAATCAACTTCATATGTATTACAATAAGAAAGAATACTTAGAACAGGAAATCTATACGCGGTTCCTTCAGCAAGAAGGAAACTTATTGGACCTTTGATTGATAAATCATCTCTAAAGGTTCTCTTAGTACCAAAGAGATCTGAATATTTCTTAGTTGGAATCAAAGTTACCCAAGAATCATCAGAAGAATTACGAACATCTTCTCTTAACCCACCTATTATGATGTAGCGCTTCGCTTCCCAAGACAGGATCTCTTGAGTTATCCATTTCCAAAAAGCATCAGGAAGAGCATTATAGCCAACAACAGGTATAGGTAATCTAGAAGTTACTAGTACAAACTTTTCTTTTGGGTCTTCAGACTTAACATCAAGTTCATACATAGTTATAGGTGATTCCAGGTTTCCTTTATGAAACCAACTAAGGTTTCCCCAAAAACCAATAGATTCAACATTAAGTACTTCTACAATATGATTAAGAACAGTTGTTCCCACTGAACCATAACCAGAAAATCCCAAAATTACTGTAGTGTCAGAATCAATTTTTGCAGCATCAAAAGACATCTGATTAAGAAACAGCCATGTATTCTTCATTATCTGACAGCCAATTTTACTAGGTTAAAAAAGTGATGGTAAGGAAGTTTTTCAGTTCTCTTTCTTCTTATCTAATCGATCTTTATTTCTTCGCCTTACCTTTACTTTTTCAACAAATTCATCTTCGGTTGGCCAAAGAAATGTGAATATAGATGTTAGTATTAGAAGAATAGTAATAGGTACTAAAATACCTACTATATTGTATGCAAAATTATCACTAACTCCTGATACAGCAAAAACAACCAATAATGCCAACCCACCAAGAATAATTCCAATAATTTCACTTATAGACATAATGGTTTGTTGAATGCTCATAGTTGCACCATGAAATTCAACTTGTTTTTCTAATTCAACTTCTGTTTTTGAAACGCCATTTTTTATATCTAATGAACTACTATCGCCAAGCCTTCCACTGATTGCTGGAAAATATGCTGATGCCATCAAAACTGCCAATCCAAGTATTATCAGAATCCAAACATTGCTATAGAGACCTTTGGGGTCGAATTTAGAAGAAGGATCGTTCCAAGCCTGTCCTCCTGTTAGAAGGTTTGTAAAGAAAGCAACCCCTATTCCTCCTACAAGCAAAATCAATCCTATTACTCCAATAACTAAGGTTTTCTTTCTTCCAATTTTATCTGCAACCCAACCCCATAAAGCCATTGGAATCCCCATAGCGAGAGTTATCCCGACTGTTGCATAACTAGCAGTACCTGGCGTGGACTCAATTGATAAAATTAGGAAACCCCAATTGTTTAACACTCCTATAATTGATGCCGTTCCAAGTAAAGGTAAAATAATTCCTCGTCTGCGTTTATTTGTCATCATTCGCCAAGATGTGGCTAATTCTTTCTTTACACTGTACTTCTCTTCCTTTACAACTGATTTAGTTTTATCAATCATGAAGTAAACAACAACAGTCGATATAATTATCGCGAAACCAAAAAGAAGATAAATATATGCTAGTCTTCCTGGATTTACTGGATCCCAGAAATTAATGAATTTACTTGCTGTAATTTCATCAAGTCCAAAAACAATTCTGTTTTTACCTCTATACAATCTAACTTTCTCATCAATCCCCACAATTTTATCATAAAGTAATCCAGCAAGGATAACACCAACTGAACGACCACCAGTAACAGCAACATTATAAAATCCAATCCTAGTTGCTCGGTTTTCATAAACAGAGAATCTAGAGATGTAACCGTAAGAAGCATTTACTTTACACGACCCAGCTAAACCATGAAGGAAATGATAAAGACTCATACCAAAAATCAGTAACCCATTTGTTAAGGGAATTATTCCTATCCATCCGAGCCAATTTAATGCGCAAATTC
>JAGLOH010000406.1 GCA_023139025.1 Candidatus Heimdallarchaeota archaeon
TAGCATAGTCAAATAGCCCTCTTTCTATAGCTATATCTCCTAAGCTCTTTATTGTGAGTGCTAAATATCTATTTGCTTCTAAATCCTTAAAAATATCCATAAGTTCTGTGAATTCCTTTTCTGCTACATCTAAATTGCCTGTTACAATATTCAGAGTAGCAATATTTCCTCTTACAGCCGTATGAATCAGTTGATTACCAGTCTCTTCTGAAAGAGATTTAGCTTTTTCTGACATGGCGAGAGATTCTTCTATTTTACCACTATCACGATTTAGTAATGCGAGAAGATAACAGAATTTTGCTATATGATTTCTTTCACTTAAATCTGTAGCAATTTGAAGAGCTAGGTTAATTTTGTTTTCTAATTTTATTTTTTCCTCGACATATCTATTGAGAAGAAAATTATCAGCATGACCATCCAAGAGTATATCATTGAGAATCTGTTTCTGGTCAGTAGGAAGTTTTTGAGATGTAAAAGCTTCTTCAAATAAAGTGTTAAGGTTTATTCTACATTGTTCGTAGTTTCCAAGATTAAGGTATCCAAAAGCAACAGACCTTATTGCATGTAATCTGAAAAGTGGAGGAATATCTTCAATATCTTTGATCTCAGAGGCTAATCTTATTGCCACTTCGTTCATCCCTTTTTCAAGCAACAATCGAATCTGCCATAATTTGATACCATAGTGACTGTTTTTATTAAAATTCTCAAGTGATGAATAATCAGAAATTGAGAAAAGGATTTTTCCAATGCTGAAAAGTAGATTAGCTGAAGGATTTTTTTGTTTTTCGACAAAATCTAGAAGAAATTTGCTTAATTTGACCAAAGAATCCTCAACTCTAAAATCTTCTTGGTATCTGGTTAATTCTTCTTGCTCAGACTTATCTAAAATAGGCAAGTAAATTGAAAATTCCCTAGGGAACCCAACAATATTCCCCTTTTCATTCATTGGTTTCAAGATAAATAAGGATATATCAAATAAAAATATTCGCTTCGTCAAAGAACAGCTGCTTATTTCATGGTCTATGACCCTTAATACCAAAAAGATTTCGTACAACTGAGTCTAGTTCGTGAGATTCAGTTTCGCTTATATCTCCTTTGTATTTATCACTAGAAAGACCTTTGTAAGAGAGATTTTCAACCAGACGATGCATCTTTCTTCTTATCATGAAACTATCTCGCAAAGCTATTACTACAACTGAAAATACATTCGAATAGAACTCAATAAGGAGTTTATATTGTCCGTGGTCAATTGACATAACTTGTTGTTTTTGTTCTACAAATAATTCATTCATCAGATGTCGTATTGCACTTACAAACCCTCCGAAAAGAAGATCATCACTAACACTCACATCTTCAGAAAGGTAAGATCGTATAGGTATGCCACTGGAATGAAGAATTAATACTGCAATAGGTTTTTCTTCTTTAGGTGCAGCTAGTTTCTTGGATTCTTTCCTTAATATCTCTGATATTAGTTGAATATCGCCAAGAAAATCGATTACTCCCTCATTAATTATTTTAGCTACTTCACTTTCTATAGCGATTTTCACTTGGTCAATTCTTTGTTTATAATCATCTATTAGCTGTGGAGTATATGTTCGGGCAAACTCTTCTCCTGTTTTGAGTAAGAATAGAGCTGTTTCAAAATCTAAAAGCACAATTTTTATTTTAGCTCTAATATGATAGATTAGTGAGAGAGATTCATATTTGGCTTTCTCTTCTAGATACGTAATTATATCTTCTAAACACTTATCTGCTTCAATTAACTCTTCAAGATTTGTTGTAATTGTATACTTCTTAAGGAAAACTATTGACAATAATACAAGTGTTTTAGAGCTCAGAATTTCATTTCCTAATTCGTCAGCTAGAAGCATTGCTTGTTGAAGGAAATCTTGAGAATTACCATAATTGTTTCTCTTGTATTCAAGAAAACCTTGTAAAAACCAGTAGTTTGATTTTTGAGTAGGAGTTAATTCTCCTTTCTTGGGCTTTTCTAGCATACGAAGAATAGATCCACTTTCTTTGACTTCATCTAAGTGTAATAAAATCTCAACATATTTCATCTCCATAACTAAGTCTTGGAAACCTTTGTTTTGAATAATTTCTAGTACTTTTTCCATTTCTTCTTTAGCTTTAGCAAATTCTTCCTGTGAAAAATACACTTCCGCA
>JAGLOH010000407.1 GCA_023139025.1 Candidatus Heimdallarchaeota archaeon
ATGCAAGAAGAAGGTATTGAATTTAAGTATCTTGTTGGAACAATGATTGAAGTACCAAGAGCAGCTTTGACAAGCAGTGAAATTGCAGGTGGAGACAAAGGTGCTCAATTCTTTAGTTTTGGAACAAATGATCTTCATCAAATGGCATTAGGTTTTAGTAGAGATGATGCTGGTTCATTTATCTCAAAATATATGGAAATGGGTATTCTTGAGTCTGATCCATTTGTTTCAATTGAAGAAACAGGTGTAGGTCGTCTGATGAAGATGACTGTAGATGAAGGAAAAGCGGCAAACCCAGAACTTGAACTAGGCATATGTGGTGAACAGGGCGGGGATCCACAATCTATAGATTTCTGTTACAGAATTGGTTTAGACTATGTATCTTGCAGTCCATTTAGAGTACCAATAGCTCGTCTTGCTGCAGCTCGCACTACACTGAAGAACTAACATTCTTCTTTTTCTTCTTTTTTATTTACCTTTAAAGTGATATTATACTATCAATACTGTCTAAGAAAAATCCCACATCCTCAATAAATTCGAATAATAGTCTTACAAGATCTGATTTTAGTGATGTCCTATGCAATGCAATTAGTTCATCTAGCATTTGAATATTAGTTTTAGTATTTGAAAACTCTGTATAAATACCAATGATGTCCTTTTCTTGAAGAGTACTTAACAGAGTTTCAAGAATTTCTAAAATGAAATAAATCTTATTATTGATATCGCCTGACTCCGCATAACTCTCTAGCATGATTTTTGTAGATATTTCCTGTGCTTTTGTTGCAACGTCTTCATAAGCAATATCTAACATTTCAATGACTAAATCATCTATTAGAAGTTCATCTGCTTTTTCTTCAATGGGGACATCAGAAACCTCTAACTTTTTAGTAGTTTCTTTAATCTCTTCATCTAGCCATTTAACGAAAGAAGGAGTTATAATCGGTTTTCTTTCTAGAAGTTTATCTGCAGAAGTAAAATCTTCTTGTTTTGGTTTAAGATTGAAATACTCTTCTTTGATTTGTGAATGAGTTGTAAACTCAGGATAATTATCATAAACATATTCAATCAATTGACGTAAGCTGTAATTCTTGAAATCATAACAAAGATCTTGAATAACTTGGTCATATATCTCACCAAAATCGTTTTCTAACAAGTATTGCTCACCATATTCAGTAATTTGATAACGATGGAGAACTTCTGAACCTGTTTTTTCGACCTCCTCGTGTTCTATATATCCATAATCAATAAGGTGTTGGATATCCTGTTGTACAACTTGGCAGTAAGGACCAAATTTGAACGGAATAAAGTCATATTCTGTCTTAATATGATAGTTTTTTTCCAAAAGGAAGATTAATTTTTGAAACTGTACTCTCCCATTAACAAACCCCATGTGTTTTAGAAGTAAAAGCAACGTTGCATAACGGGACATCTTACTAATATTAACTTGAAATCAGTATTTAAACTCATAAAAACATAAAGGACAGGGTGTTAAGACAGTTTTTCACGAAATTACTCTATAAACAACACTTTCTTGATATCCAGTAATGACAATAACATAACCACTCAATAGCCGATCTAGCTCTGTATCTCCTGAATCTATTAAAAACGGATGACCATTTAATGAATTGATTTTATGGCTTGTTGCTATTACAATAATGTTATCTTTTCCAACTTCCTTAATCACATTTGGACTTAATTGTTGATTACCTCTACCAAATAAGAAACCTTGCCCCCAATCATATGTTGGTACATTTACAACATCCATATCTAGAAGTTCTCCCATCATACTAGCATATTCGAAAAGTGTTTGAAATCTTCCTTGATCTTCATAGGGCTCACCTGCATAAGCGGTTAAAAATTCCGCGCGTTGATTGATTTCATCACATATTGCAGGAACATAATGTTGCCAACAATCTCCTCCTAAGAAACTAAGATTTTCTTGACATGTTTGATTTTTTGCTAATAGTTGACTAACATGCCTTTCTAAAGCATATTCTGAAGGAAGGGGATCTGGCAAATTCATCTCACCTGTAAATCTCAAATCCTCTGGGATGTCCTCATATAGGGTGTCAATATCCTTAACACCAATTTCTTCCAACATTTGTTTCTTTATTTCTGGAACGGAATTTGGAATGTAAGGGTGAACCAAATTTCTCTTT
>JAGLOH010000408.1 GCA_023139025.1 Candidatus Heimdallarchaeota archaeon
CAAGTCCAATGAAGCAAATTGCTAAAGTAATTCCTGAAACACCAATTGTGTGACCTGCATGCTCTAGCATCAACGAAACAGCTGAGAAATTCTCTCTCCCTCTGATTAATTCTTCTTTATAACGTGAGAGTAAGAAAAGAGCATAATCTATGGACAATGCTATTACAAGTGACATCATAACACTTGGTACAAAACTAAACACAGGCATTGCTTTTGCAATAGGATACATTACGAAGAATGATGTTGCAATTGAAAATGCAACACTTATAATAGGAATAATCATTAATTTGAAGCTTTTCAACACCAATGCTAAAACAATAAGAGCTATAGGAAGTACAATAGAATCCATAACTATAATGTCTTTTTCTGAAGCTTGTTTCATGTCTTCAAATAGAATATGTGATCCAGTTAGCAAGATTGTATAACCTTCAGGTTCTAGTTCATCAATGGTCAAGTCTAAAAAATCAATAAATGCGTTTAATTCTTCATCAGAAACTGTGTTGACATTGATTTCCATTATCATAGTATTATTTGAACCACTAACATATCCCATAGCTGCATCTCCCAAACCTCCACCAACTAAGAAATAATAACCATTAAGACTTACTATCAGATCTGCGTATTCTGAAAGTTTAAGCGAAGTGTTAAAGCTATTACTGAAATCTTCAATATCTGTATTAAGAACTGTACCATTTGGATTCTGAATTACTAAAACAATAGTTGTTTCTGTATCAATATTAGGAAATTCTTCTTTGAGAATAGTATTTGCAATGAAAGAAGGAGTGTCTTCTGGAACATTAAAATCAGAACTAGTCTCAGAAATAAATTTTGGGGCTAGCCACACACTGAAGCCAATAATTATAACCCAAGCAATAATAATAAACAATTTGTATTTTTTTAGGAAGTTAGAATACTTTTCAACGAATTTCATTTGGACCCCCAAGTCAAATTATGTTATTTCTTGATTAAAAACCGTTTTAAGGCTTCTTATCCTAATAAAGGAAACTGAATGTTTCATAAATAAACTTATAAAATGATTATCTCCAAAACGATTCTATAAGAAGATTCTTCAAGCTAATCTTATTCTTCTTAACTAAGTAGAATGGTTTATAAGAATTTCAAGTTTTGATTAGATATCCCAATTAATTAGCTTTATATTGAGATAAAACTGAAAGGGTTTGAAGATGGCTCCAAAAGAGAAAACGCCTATAAAACGGTACTCAAATTATGTTATTTATGGTTCAGTTATGTTTCTGCTCATGGGTTTTATTAACCTTGCTGATCAATTAGTATGGTTTCTATCAGCTCGAAACCAAATCATAGGGTATATTTTTATCAGTTTAACTTGCGTGAGTTTACTCCCAATTGCTTGGGGATTAAGAGAGATAACAGACATTTACTTTGTTGATCATATAACAAAGGCGGGACAACAAACAGCTACATGGATTTTTTTCTATGCAGGTTCAATTCTATTTGACATGCTCACATTTGGTTTTCCACTAACTGCGGGTTTTGTAGGATTAGCTCTTATATTTGGAAGAGTAATAGCTTATCTAAAAATCAACAAGCTTTTTGTGAAAATTAACCGCATATTTGAACTAAAAATCGGTAGCTTTTTCTATATTCTTTTTGCTTACTTTGCGGTTATAATTTCAGTTCTTGGTGCATTATCTAGCTATGCAAATGATGTTACTTTCGAGATTTTCTTGAGATTTTTTGATGGTTCTATTGAATCTCTTCTAATGGTAATTGTAGGAGTAAGATTAATAATAGATATTACAAGAATCAAAAAATTTGTAGAAACTTCTAACATTCAACCATTTTCAGCAAAGAAAGCATTTTTGACAAGAGATAGATCAGAAACACCTGTTTTACAAACAACTAAAACACATTTTCAATCTACTTCCCAAATTGAACTATTACAAGAGAAAACTCGAGCTAGAACCGCAAGAATAGAAAAGATGAAATCTAAAGCTAAAGCTGTTAAAGTTGATCAAACTTCTAAACCGGACAAACTAAAAAAGGAAACAAAAATTGTTTTTACTACATGTCCTAATTGCCAAGAAAGGACTGACAGATATATTGACCATTGCATGAATTGTGGAGAAAAACTACCTGAACTCTCGAAAAGAAAGAGTGGTTCCCAAAAAGAAA
>JAGLOH010000409.1 GCA_023139025.1 Candidatus Heimdallarchaeota archaeon
AGATCTCTACATTGTCGAAGATTGGGTCTACTTTGACACTTACTGAAGAGATACTCATTAAGACCATAAGATTCTCTTGCCGATAATCAAATCCTTTTGGTCTTTCCACTAAACTTGAAGGAATTATCGAAACATATTGAAAAACAATATGCTCATTATTTATATTGAATCCATATTTATTTTCCAAAACCTGAAATTGTGTAGGAACTGAAGTAAATTCCCATTTCAATGTAATACCGTTATAATTTCCTTCATAGAGATAGACGAAACCGCTAATAGGAAGTCTTGTAACTAGACATAGTTTGTATGTTTCTTCGTTTTTTCTAAGAAGAAAATTATCGAAGAGATAGTTTGTTTTCAGCTCTTGAGTGCTATAACTAATAGATGTTCCATTAAATGAACCATAAAACATAGTATTGGAATGAAAGAATAATATACTGAAAATATCTTTGTTTTCTACAAATGCTTCAATTTTAGCAACTTGAAGAAAAATACCCTCAAATGAGAAATTTGTAACAAAAGTTAAACTTTGGTTTTGTAATAATCCAATTCCAAGATTTCTGAAAATGCCAAAGTGATTGGGTGCAGCCCACTCTTGAAAAAGGTACCATATACTGTCATCCTTGTCAAGAATTATATCAATAATCTCTCTTTGTAAAGGATCTGCAACGAAAAATTCTTCCTTAGTAAAATTAGTAAGTCCAGAATAGTGAGTTACATTCAAGTGCATTAATTCAAAGCCATATCTGTGAGTATTAAAGAAATGAAATGTACCATTAGCAAAAAATGACTGTGTATAATCTATAGTTAATAGTTCCATATCACCAAAAGAAGAGATTATTGTTGTAGATTCTGATTCATTTGACCATCTAAAAAGCTTGTAATGTTTTAAACTTGAGATAGTATATTCACTATAAAAAAGATACAAACTACCATTAAACAAGAAGCTTTCAATAAACTCAATCTCTATAAAATTAATTGCAAATGTAGATTGGAGTGTAGTATTATCCTTTACATAGTGATGAATAATTTTATTTTTGTCAGTACGAAGATGAATAAATGAATGCAGAATGTTCTCATCATCTATTATTGGATAGCTTCTTATTATGCTACTATCATCAGTTACTTCAGTATAGATCAGAGGAAACTCTGAAATCTGAGCTCTTACAGGGAGTACAGAGACAACACAGAGAAATATAAAAGATATTAATAACATTCTCTTCTTGAGTTTCAATCTAATCACTTTGTTTTTTTATTAGAGAAAGAGATTTTTACAAGGTTTCTTAGGTACTAGTGAAATTTCATATTTAGGTTTTAGTTTTATTCTCTTCCAATGAATTATACTAAATAAAGAAGTCAAAGATATTTATATAAATTGTGGGTAAGAAATATTGGCTTTTTTTGTCTTCATTGAAAATCTAGTTGAAACTTTCTTGATACTTCATAAAACTTAGCTTCTTTAAAGACTATTTCATCACTAAAATTAGATTTTTAGTTTCCCTTCTTTCCAAGAGATTAGAATTGTTTTTCCCTTGATTTATAAACTTGTTCTAAAAGATTTTATAAACAACGCAGAATATTTGGATAATTGAGATGTTTAATCTCAAAAAGGTGAAAACTAAATGGTTAAACTATTAGATTTCTTATTAGCCTTCTTTCTAGGAGAATTCGGTATCTATCGTTTCTATAAAGGATACATCCTAACTGGTCTTCTCTGGTTAGTTACTGGTGGACTTTTTGGAATAGGATGGCTAGTTGATTGGGTATGGGTTCTTCTTGGTAAGAAACTCGAATATCCTCAATAAATGAGAGTTTTTACAACTCTTTTTTTTTTAAAAAATTAATCTAATTACTGTTTATTTCTTAGCTTTAAAACCATCCCAAACAGCTTATGCAATTTGAATATTTTGGGTTTCTATGCCAGTTAAATCCACTTCTGCTAGTTCTTTATCAGAAACACCTTGGAAATTGATAACAGAATTTAACTACTAATTATTATTGGAAACCGAATTTTCCAAAACTATTCTTTAAATTCAATCTGATCAGGACTTATAATCTCATCAGTAAAATAGGGAACAACTGTTATTTTTTCATCCTCTGAAAAATCTTTTAGCAGAATTTTATAATACTCAGTCCAATTA
>JAGLOH010000041.1 GCA_023139025.1 Candidatus Heimdallarchaeota archaeon
ATATGATCATCTGGATCGTCCCAGTTTTCTCCTCTTTGTCCACCACTAGCAATTAACAGTGTGTCAATTCCTGTAATTCCTTCCTTAAAACCAAAGAGGGATCTTGGATAGACTATAGGAATAGATGGTTGGTCTTCCATCAATATAGCCTGTAATTGATGAGCTAAGTTTATTCTTTCAGTTGTATCTAGCTCAGCCATATATTGCTCTAATAACGCATCATATACCGGATTACTATATTGATAGTGATTGTCTCCATTAGGAGTGATTGCAGATGTTTCATATAGACTCTGTAAATTCAAATCTAGTGGCCAACTCCACCCAACGAATAAGATATCATATCCTCCTTTCGCGTAAGTTGGAATGTAATCATAATCAATGAATGGATAAGACCAAGTCCTCGGGGCTATGTTACCCCATCCTGTCGATTCATGAAAATTGATACCTATACCAATTTTTGGTAAGGTATTTTCCATTAACATCGACCATTGATTTCTGGCCGCACTAGTATTTGGTGAAAGGAAGTCTATTTTGAAAACAATTTGTGTTTCTACTTCTTGAGCTTGGATCTGACCAATAGCCATTGAAAAGGTGAATAAAACCATTAGCGTTAATCCAAAAAGTTTTTTCATGTTCATTTTTTCACCACTATTTTATTTTCAATCATATGAGAGTGATAACTAATCTCATGTGATGAGAAAACATTCTTTTAAACACTTATATATCTTCGCAGAACAAGAGAATACGCTTCAAATCTTAAAATGGATTCCCTGATTGGTGATATTTGATACCTCAACTCTTCTAATAAATATTTTAATTATTGGATTAATAGTCTTCCAATCATTGGATTGTTTTTTTATTAATTTGCAAGGAAAAATATCTATTGTAATTACTGACTTGCTTTGATTTGACAAAGCCGAAGCTCAAGCATTCAAGGTGAATCTGTCTGATCCTGCAATAACCAGTAAACTAATTCTAAGACTTGCACTATAGTAAATAGTTCAAGAGAAAATTATTGACCAATTTCCAACTTCTGAAAAAGAAGAGAAAAATCTGCTAAGATATTCTGATGAAATTTGGTTAGCAATAGATTAAAATTATAGGAGATTTTCTCCCCGAATGAAAAATTATGCCTCAGCTAATATTTCTATTGCATCTGGAACATATCTTTTGATTACTTGCATCGCTAAACCTACATTATGTAAGTCTCTACTAGCACCAATCAAAATGTATTCATCAGCACTTGCTAGTATTGTAAATCCTTCTTCGCCACGAATCAAAACTTGTTCTAAATCTCCATGTGCCAAATTATTACTTACCATTTTTCCAGTTGATAATATTGCGGAAGAGACCGCACTTAAGAGATCTGGATCTGTCCCTTTTTCAGAGAAGAAAGCAACTTTTATTCCTTCTGCATTAACAACTGCTAAAGCTTCTAAATCACACCCTAACGAGATTTGTTTTAATATTCTTACTAACTGTTTTTTTTGTGATGCTGATAAATCAATAGACATTTTTTACACCAATTTCTTCTATTTGTTTTGTACTATACTATTCCTATTAAAGTTATCCAAAGTACGCGGAGAGAAGAGTTCGAATAACAACATAATAATTACATTTTAATTTTATTAGAAAGAATTACCTATGAGATATATTGGTTTGGGATAAACATTTTTATTATGGAAAAAAATCATCTTTAACATGAAATTATTGTTTGTTGTAATGGATGGTCTGGGGGATCGTCCTATTTCAGAGTTTGGAGGACAAACTCCTCTTGAATATGCGAAGACTCCAAATATGGATAAACTGGCATCATATGGGATGAATGGATTGTTACATGTAATAGGCCCAGGGGTTACTCCTGGAAGTGATACAGCCCATCTAGCACTATTTGGTGTAGATCCTTATGAATACTATACAGGGCGAGGTCCATTTGAGGCAGCAGGAATAGGATTAGTTGTGAAAGAGGGTGATATCGCTTTCAGAACAAACTTTGCAACAATAAACTCAGAAGGTGTAATTACTGATAGACGAGCTGGAAGAATTAGAGAAGGAACTGATCAACTAGCTAAACTTTTTGAAGGTTTGGAAATTGATGGTATCGAAATTCTATTGGAAGCAGGAACAGAACACAGGGCTGCATTGATTTTAAGAGGTGATGGATTGTCTGACCAAGTCTCAGAAAATGATCCTCATGTTGAAAGAAAAGAACCTTTAGAATTCAAACCCCTTGATGAGTCACCAGAAGCAGAAAAAACCGCAAGGGTTCTGACTTCTTTTGTTATGAAAGCAAGAACAATACTAAATAATGCAGAACTTAATAAAAAGAGAGTAGAAGAGGATTTACTTCCTGCAAATTATTTACTAATTCGAGGAGCAGGTAAAGTCCCAAAGTTACCCAACTTTGAGGAGGAGTACTGCTTAGAAACTGCTTGCATAGCAGGTGGAGGGTTATACAAAGGAGTTGGTAGAATGTTAGGTATGCATATAATTGAAGATTCTCGAATGTCAGGGGGGACAACTACAGATTTATCAACAAAATTTGAGATCACTCATAACGCTCTAAATGACTATGATTTTGTCTTTACTCATGTTAAAGGAACTGATAATTATTCGCATGATGGGAAGTATAAAGAAAAATCTGAATTCATTGAAAGAGTTGATAAGGAGTTGTACAGGTTTTTACCAGAGAACTACGAAGGAGATCTTGTTATAATGATAACTGGTGATCATAGTACCCCCTGTAGTTTTAAAGATCATTCTGCAGACCCAGTACCAATTTTAATCTATTCACCAGATTGTAGAAGAGATAAGGTAGAGAAGTTTGGCGAAAGCTATGCAGTAGATGGAAGCTTGGGTCATATATTAGGAAAGCACATTATGGGTATTGCATTAAATGAGATGAGATTGGTGCGCAAATTTGGGGCTTAAAACAGAAACACAAACGACTTTTTATCAAAGGTCTTTACCGTATTTGCAGTTATTCATTGCTATTATTTCTGTTTCATTCTCAGCAATCATTGTCGTATACCTAATTCAATTAGGAGTTCCTCCTGCTGTTACAGCTATGTATAGAACTTTTTTTGCAGGTATTGGTGCTTTAATACTCTCTCTTTACAAGAAAAGAATAAAATGGATTGGTAAAAAAACTACCATTAAAAGATATCACTGGATTGCTCTTTCAGGATTACTACTTGCAGTACACTTTGCTACTTGGTTTATTTCTTTAGAATACGTTAACGTTGCTATATCTACAACTTTAGTAGACGCAGTTCCGATTTTCCTTGCCATTTTTGGTTTTTTATTTTTCAAAGAAAAAATAAATGTGATAGGGATCGTAGGTATTGGTATTGCTTTTACAGGTGGTGCACTCCTTGCATTTTCTTCTCCAGTAGCTGAAAATAGAAATTTACTTTTAGGAATTATGTTCTCTCTTATTGGAGCTTTAACTGTAACATTCTATTTTCTAATAGGTAAGAAAATTCTCCAGGATTCACCCTTGTGGCCATATTTTGCTCTAGTAAACCTTGCATCTGCAATCTTTCTCTTATTTTATAATTTACTTGCAGGATATGAATTGTTTAGATATTCTGCAATCGTTTATCTTCTCTTTATTGTGTCTGCACTGGGGCCTTCTTTAATTGGTCACGCTACTTTCAATTATACTCTAAAAAGACTACCTGCTTTTGTTGTAGGTGTCGCAATTTTGGGAGAACCAATTGGTGCTACTATACTTGGTGTTTTAATTTTCCCCCTAACTCAAACACCAGAACTAATAACCATCCTATTTGCAATAATTATCCTTGCAGGAATCGTAATAACGTCGGTTTCTCAATATATAAGGATTAAAAAATTTAGAAGAAAAGAGAAAGAAGAAGATGAATCAGATTCTATTCTCTCTTAATAACTCTTCTAATCTATTCATTGCAATGTCTATTTCTTCAAGAGTTGGTAAATAGACCATTCTGAAACCATCATTTCCAAAAGGTCCAAATCCAGATCCAAATACTGTTAGAATGTGTTTCTTTCGAAGATAGTCAAAGACAAACTCTTTATCATTTTTCCATTTGAACTGGTCCATTGATATCATCGAAAAGATATAAAATGCTGCTTCTGGTTTGTTTACAACAATTCCATCCATTTCTGAAAGTCTACTGTAAATTAAATCTCTTCTTTCTTTTAGCATTTTAATAGTTTCTGGAAGATAAGAGCTCTGATCTTGTCTTAGAGCTTCAGCTCCTGCTTTTTGTAAAGGTGTTGAAGCACATAATCTAAGTCTAGTTAATTTGTTTAATCCATCCCATGGCTCTTCTATTTTTCCCAGAGGATCATGAATATATGCATACGCTAAACGCCACCCTGGCGCAAGGAAAACTTTACTAAAGCCATTATAAGCTATCACTGGAACGTCTTTTGCTACTTCAGCTGTTGCAGTATGTTTCAAACCTTCATCCAGAACAAGTAAGTCATATGTTTCATCTGAAACAATACATGCATCGTATTCTCCAACTATGTCTACTATCTCTTTCAGTACTTTTTCAGGATATACTGAACCTGTGGGATTATTTGGTGTATTAAGAAATACTAGTTTTGTTCTGTCGTTCATTAGAGATCGTATGTGATCGGGATCCGGATAATAATTATTTTCAACTGCTGTCTTGTAATATTGCATATCATTTCCGAATATAGTACCGTTACCAGAGTAACTGGGATAATGAATCCCTGGTATTAGTATTCTATCTCTAGGATTAGTGAATGACATCAGAGTCATTTGAATACCTTCAGATACTCCAGCTGTTGCTATTACTTTATCAGCAGTTACTCCAACATTATATTTTTTGTTTTCATAGTCAGCAATAGCTTCTCTAAATTCTAGAATTCCCCGAGAATCTGCATAATAGTTATAATTTTCCTCTTCGACATAACGAAGTGGTTCTGTCAAAATTTTAGGTGTTTTAAAACCATATTTTATTGGGTCCCCAATATTAAGCTTAATAATCTTGTGCCCTTTAGCTTCAACTTCATTTGCTGCAGCAATTACATCTCTAATTGCATAACTAAAGCCTGCTGTACGGTCTGATATTTTCAACTTTGATATCCTCTATGTTTTTAAGAAATCTTTGAAAAATAAGATTATTGGTTTGAACTTATCAAATAGAGACATTCGAAATGATTCAATATAGTTATGCACTATTTCCCAGATATTACATCTATAAATAAAACAGAATTATCAATTTTTACTAAATACTGGGTGTTATGTTTGCCGGCAATATCTAGTTGTAGCTTTTGTAGTGGTCCAGCACAATACTATTGTAAATCATGTAAGAGAAAACTATGTACTGAACATATTCATATCTCAAATACAGTATACTTTTGCTCAACCTGTGAAACTGAGAGCCTTGACTCAAAATGTCAAAAGTGTGGTTCAGCAACAGAATTTTCTAGAAATGAGCCTACTAATAGTTGTGAATGGTGTAAATCAATAGATGTTGAAGATGGACTTCTTTATCATCAACAACTTCCACATTTGATATTTTCTTCATTTACTCTGTTGAACAAGAAGCTTGCTCAAGTGTGGGATCTTACTCAGAAATATCTTGAAATTGTTAAGAATGTCTTTGAAATGAGAAAAGCGAAAATTATGCTTTTTGGAGATGTGGAAGATGAAATTACTTTACTTAGGAGTAAAATTTCAATATTCATTGATCAACTTGTTAAATTTGAAAATGATACTTTTGCAATGGTTGATGAGAAACTACGTGCAATCGGTTATATGAGATTTACAAATGTGGATAATATAGAAAGAGGGGAAGAAATCCTTAATTTACTTAAAAGTAGATTAGATTTACTTGATACCACAATAAAGTCAAAGTTTAATGAGATGAATGAAGATTTTCAAACTCTTAATCAAAAAGTAGATTTTCTTGGTTTTCAATTTCGTTTGTTAAGTAAGATTCATCATCTACTACCTGAAGACAAAGAAGAACATCTAATTTCTATTCTTCCACGGATTTGGCTAAAGAAGAATAGTAAATTACCAAAGAAATATCTTGTTGTTTTGACTAGTAAAAACTTGTACTTATTACGAGAAAAGGGTTTGTTTGATGTTAAGTTAAAAACAAAAGAAACTATAAGCTTGTCATATATTATTAACAAGCAATATATTTCAAGATTATTATCTCGCAATATGTTTCGTTTCAAAACCAGATTAGATTCATATTCATTTCTTGGTAGAAGGGAGAGTCTTGAGCAATTCATGATTTATTTTGAAATCATCGAAAATTACATCGATTATTCAATACATAAATCCTCAATAATTGAAGACCTCAAGTACTATTCACTCACTATTAATGAATTAAAAACCAACATACAAAGAAATGTAAGTCACCTTCGTGCATATTTGCTTAATAAACGTGAATTAAAACGTGAATTATACTGGAGAGAAGGACAAGATGCGAGATTCAAGAAGCTGTTTGAGCAACTACTAGCTGTAGAACGAAAAATACATCGATTAAATGAAACTAGAAGGCATGGTTCTCGAGGTACCAGAGGTATAGATGGATTATTAAGAAAACTAACCAGCGAACATCATAGGCTCAAACGACATTTGGATGATATTCAAAGAAAAAGTGAAGAATTTGATAATATGTGGGAACTTTAAGAACTTAATATAGTTATTATCCACTAATTCTTCCATACTTTAAGAAATTCAGGCATTATCTCAAAATTTACAATGGGTATGCTTAACCATTTAGGATCTGTTGCATCATTAGAGAATTCAATTATTTCATCTGTTGCTGTTTTATATCTTATGAATGACTTTGTAGGCATTTCTTCTTCATCAGTCCACACAATTATTGGAAGTGCTTTAAGTTCGTAATATCCTAAACTTGTATTAAAAACGAAATATATTGTCCTATCTGCTTCCTTAAAATGCCCTATATAACCAGCGATTCTATCAGGACCTACACTCGAAATAACTAACCTCACCAAATCCTTCAATGACGCAAGTTTAATCCCTGCTGGAGATTTTAATGGTTTATTTGCTTCTGTCCTGATTATAAACAAAAAAAAAGTAAGTAAATAAATGTATTTAAAACACAAGTAGAATCGCAACTAGCAATCCATAGATAGCAACAGCTTCAATGAGTACTATGAAGAGAAAAGCTTTTCCGAAAACCTCTGGTTTTTCTGTAATAGCTCCTATGGCTGCACTTCCTGCCATACCCATGCCTATAGCTGCACCAAGACCAGCTATACCAACAGCTAATCCTGCACCAATAGGACCCAAATCTCCTGGTTCAAAAGCGGCGAATACAGAATTGGCCGCTAAAATTACTAAACTAGTCAGAAGCGCTAATAAAATTATTTTTTTTGTTGATTTCTTCTTAAGATGCATCTAATCCCACCTATTTTACAAGGTCAGTTACAGTAAGTCAATTTAAAAATTTCGGAAAGACAGCAAATCATTTTTTGAGTTAAATTAAATTCTGAAACAATACATATAATAACCACGAAAGCTTAAATAGGAATATACTATAATTCAAAGCAGTGATTTAGATGTTTCGTGACTTTATGGGTTGGCTTTTGGGTACAAAGAAGAGTCCTCGTGATCATATAATTAATCTTCGATTAACTGTAAGAAGATTAGAAAGAGCACAAAGGAAACTTTCTCGAGATGAATCCAAAATGCAGTTGAAAATGAAACAAAACATCCAACGAGGAGATTTGGAATCTGCAAGATTATTTGCTACTGATATTGTACGCAACAGAAGATGGGAATTTGGTTATCAGAAACTAGTTTCGCGTATGAATGGTCTAATCTTTAAATTAGAACGAGCTGATACTGCAGCAAGCATGGCTGAAGAAATGCATGGTATTGCATCTGCCTTACGAACCGCAAATGCTCAATTACAGATTCCAGATTTAGATAGAGTTATTCAAGATATGGAAAGTTCCATTGATGGAATCGAAGAGTCAACCGGAACTATTGAAGATGGTATTGACGATTTACTGGTTGCTGATACTGATCCAGCTGAAGTCGATAGATTAATTGAACAAACAGCTGCTGAATTAGGTGTTTCCACTCAAGCTGGATTACCAACAGTTGGTGTAGTGCAAACAGATGATTTAGAAGATGAAATCCAGAAATTAAGAAGAAGAGAAGAGGATTAAAAGGTGAATAAAAATGGTTAAGAATTGGCTTTTTGGAAAAAAAAGAAAAGAAGATGCTGATGCATTATCTACACTCAAAGGACAACAAAACAGATTACAAGCAGAAGCTAGAAATCTTGAAAGACAATCAGATGAACAGAAAATCTTAGCCTCAAAAATGCTCAAAGCTGGTAACAAAGCTGGAGCAAGACAAGCTCTAAAAAGAAGAGCCGTTTTCATGAAAAGGCTGAATACAGTTCATAACACAGGAATGAATTTACAAGCTCAGATAGATAGTATACAAACAGCTACTTCAACAGCAGAGACTGTAAAAGCTATGGAACTTGGTACTAAAGTTGTTGGAGAGAAAATCAAAAGCGTTTCTCCTGAGAGAACAGAACGTGTTATGGATTCTGTAATGGAACAGAGAGATCAAATTGAAATGATGACTGAAGCTCTATCTGATCCAAGCTTATCTGAAGGCATTCTAGATTTTGAAGATGATGCAGCTATTGATGAGCAGTTAGCTCAATTAGAAGCTGAGATGGATTTAGGCACAACAACAAGCTTACCTGATGTTAGTGGTCTTCCTTCAACTCCTGTTGGAACTCCAGGTGACGAAGAAGATACATCAGAGCTTGAATCTGAGCTTGAGGGATTAAAGAAGAAAATGAGTGAAGATAAGTAATTCTTCCTTTTTTTGTATTTTTATTTTTGTTAGTTCATGCAATCCGTACAACGAAATTTATCCATTTGGTGTGAAACAAAATGAAACATTTTATATTAGATAAATGGAATAAGTAGATAGAGGTTGTGAATCACGTGTCTGCTCAGGGATTAATAGATCATGCAAGAGATTTTGCAGTCAAAGCATATTCCTTTGATAAAGAAAAAAACTACAGTGAAGCTATTCCACACTATTTAGATGCTGCTGAAGCTTTAATGAAAGCAATAAAATTTGAAAGAAATCCTCAAGTTGCTCGTTCTCTTAAGAAGAAAGCCAATATGTACATTAGTAGAGCAAGGGAACTAAGGGAACTTTTAGAGAAGAGAAAAGAAAGGAAATCCAAAGCAGGAAGTGATGATGAGGAAGAAAAGTTAGAAAATGCTATATCTGATATAATCGTTACAGAGAAACCAAATATTACTTTAGCTGATATAGCCGGTCTAGAAACCGCAAAGCAAACCTTGAGAGAAGCTATTGTTTTACCTTTGATGCGACCTGATTTATTTTCTGGAGCAAGAAAACCTTGGAAAGGTATTTTGCTTTTTGGTCCTCCTGGTTGTGGTAAAACTCTTTTAGCAAAAGCAACAGCAGCTGAAGTAGAAGCAACTTTCTTCAATGTTAGCGCATCCTCAATCATTTCAAAATGGCTTGGTGAGTCAGAGAAATTGGTTAAACAGCTTTTCGAATTAGCAGATGAAAAACAACCCAGTATTATTTTTATTGATGAAGTTGATGCCTTAGCTGGCGCTAGAGGTGGAGAACATGATGCAATGCGTAGAGTTAAAACTGAGCTCTTAACATCAATGGACGGACTATCGAGTTCCGAAACTGACAGAATAGTTACTGTTGGTGCTACTAATATGCCTGAATCTATAGACGGAGCATTCAGAAGAAGATTCGAGAGAAGAATTTACATTCCTTTACCAGATTTACCAGCTCGTTCAGCTATTTTTATTTTCAATACCAAGGGTGTTGAACTAGCTGAAGATGCAGATTTCGAAGTTCTAGCAGAAATTACAGAAGGTTATTCAGGTTCTGATATTGCAATGGTATGTAGAGAAGCAATCATGACTCCAATCAGAGAACTTGACATGGCAGGAGCTATTGAAAATACTTCAATAGCTGCCAGGGCAGTAACTCAAGATGATTTTCTTGAAGCAATTGAATCAATTAACCCCTCTGTAAGTGATGATGAAATAGAAAAATACGATAACTGGAATGAAGAATTCGGCAGCGCATGATTTTAGAGGTTAAATCCATGTCCACCACTGAGAAGAAGAAGCCTAAGAAGGAGAAATCATCTGAAATAGATTTAAAAAAATTAAAAGATGAAAAAGAGATTTCAGATGAGAAATTAAAACTAATTGAAGCTAGTATTAAAGGTTTGGAGATTACAGCTGAAGAATTAAAAGCTACTCTGCCTGTTGATGCTATTTTTGTAAAAGAAGATCTCTCTAAAGATCAAAGGGCTATGCTTGAATTAGAATTTGAGGAAGAACTTCCAGAATGGGTAAAAAGGCCATGGATGTATATCAAACCTAAGAAATCTGATCAAATTGAATCATGGCTCCAAAGTTGGTCTGCTATTGTATTAGATTACTCCCGTATTTTTGTTATTCATGTATTTAACATTAATGACTTAAGAATTGTTCACCCCTTCAATAACAAAAAATTAGGTAAAAGATTAACACTTAGACAAGTAAGAAGTATCATTGACCATTTGGTTCATCAGAATATTGCTCGTTGGCTAGATGAAGAAACAAAAACAAGAGCTCGTATTTATTGGAAATCAAATGAAGAATGGGCGGATTCATTATTAGACTTCATGATAGATACTGGAAGAGTGGTTGAAGTACACTCGCTTTACGATTTAACTCAAATGGACCAAAAATGGGGGGATTTACCAGCCGATGATCTTATTATTGTATGTGAAATGCTAATAGAACGTAAAGTTGCTCGTTGGTTGAACAAAGAAAAAACAATAATTCAGTTTGAAGCTGATAAAGTGTTTTAGTTGACTTTTTCTAGAACTATAATCCCATCAATCCTGGGAACCAGAATTTCACGCCCTCAGAATAGCTCCGGTCAACTCTAGCTATGCTATTTTCTTCAAAGAATTTTAAAC
>JAGLOH010000410.1 GCA_023139025.1 Candidatus Heimdallarchaeota archaeon
CCACCAATTGGTTCAATTACAGGTATGTCTAAGGATGGATTATTCATAATAAAGAATGGAGAAATCGTTGGTTCTGCTAAAAACATGAGATTTACTGATGAACTTCCAAGATTCTTGAAAGATATTGACATTGGAAGTGAACTAAGACAACCTTCACCAATGATGGGTATAGGTAGTATGGTCACACCGATTAAAGCTAAAAGCTTCAAATTCACCAGTAAAACTGAACATTAATTTCTTCTTTTATTCTCTTTTTTTTATTTCAAAAGAATATTTTTCCTTATCTATCCAAGGGCAAGCAACGCAATCATTACATGAACCAGTACAACTGCCGCGTGGTAAGAAAAACCTTACAACGCGTCTTCTTAACCTTAACCAGAAGGAGATTTTTTCAGTAGTTGCTTTTTCTGAGTTCATTTTTTTCATCCTAGAAAATTGCTGAGAATACTTGGAATACTATAACCGTGAGTATGACTGTAACAATTAAAGGATAGTAAAATCCTAATGCAGTCATCTTCCAACTTTTTGTTTCTGCTTTGATTGCTGCCAATGTAGCGAAACATGGTGCATAAGTAAGCTGGAAGACTAAAAATGAGATAACTTGTGGAATTGACCAACTAGCTTTTAATATTGTTACTAAACTGCCAGCACCACTATAAAGAATACCAAGAGCAGAGATAATTGCTTCTTTAGCGGGAATACCAAAAACCAAAGGTATAACCATTTTCCAGTCAAAACCAAACATTGGTTCAGTTATGTATGCTAGACCTCTTCCGATATAACCAGCAATTGTAAATTCTGGTGCTGCTCCAAATGGAATGTTACTGATAAACCAGATTACTAAAGATGCAACAAAAATGAAAGTTCCTGCTTTCTTAAGAAAAATTCCAGTTCTCTCCCATGTAAGAGAAGCAATATTTTTGATTCGAGGATAACGATATTCTGGTAATTCTAAGATTAAAGGTAAAGGGTCTTCCTGTTTGTAGAATAAACGGAAAAGGAAAGCTGTCAATAAAACGAGTAAAAGACTAATTCCATATAAAATTAACATGATTAAAGCTGCTAACCAAGGTTTGAAGAATATCCCAGTTAGAAATGCAATTACACCTAACCTTGCAGCACAAGGAATGAATGAATTAGCTACTATCATCGTTGTCCGTTCTCTTTGATTCTTAATAGTTCTAGTAGCCATTACTCCAGCTACATTACAACCAAAACCCATTATGAGACTGAGAAAAGCTGAACCTTGCATTCCAAATTTTCCCATTACTTTATCCATCAAATAAGCCGATCGTGCCAGATAGCCTGAATCTTCTAATAATGCTATAAGAGCATAGAAAATGAGAATTATTGGTAAGAACAATAAAACAGCTGTGACACCTGCTATTACTCCATCAACTAATAAACTGTTAAGAAGAGCAGGGCTGTTAACACTCTCTAAGGATGTTAAAACCCAAGAAGAAAATTGTACAAATACCCAATCAATTCCAGTGATTATTGGCGATGAAGCATAAAAAGTTGTTAAGAAAAATGCTGCAAAAATAGCTATAAGAATGGAATATCCCCAGAACCTATGGAGAAGAGTTTTATCTATTTTATCACTTGTAGTCTCTTTGAAATCTTCAAATCCAGAAACAGCAGAATAAACTATTTGATGCAAAGCATTATATTTTCTCTTAGAGATTTCAACTGCTGGGTCGAATTGCTCTTCTTTTGTTAGTTTCTCAATCTTGTTTTCCATATCAGCTAAGTCATATTCTTTAGCTAGTTCATCTTTAACAATTTGATCACCTTCAAGAATTCTAAATGCTACCCATCTTGTAGGATATTCGCTAAGCAATTTCCTATCGGCAATTTGATCGGAAATATTCTTTATCATATACTCAATTTTTTGCGAATACACCATCATTGCAGGAGTAAAGGTGTATTTCTTAGTGTGCAAAGAATCATAAATGAATTTCTTGATTCTTACAATACTCTCATCCTCATAAGCACAAACATATAGAACTGGAACACCAAGTTTTTCTTCAAGAAGTCCAACATCTAAATCTATACATTCCTTTTCTGCTATATCTTTCATGTTAATAATTATAGCAACATTATTTGTGAGTTCCATAGCTTGAAGGGCTAT
>JAGLOH010000411.1 GCA_023139025.1 Candidatus Heimdallarchaeota archaeon
CTTGTTACACCAGATGTTGATGAAGATCTTCTCAAAGAAATGATGCAATACACAAAAGCTCAGCGAGTAACATTAGTTTCATATTTTGACAAAAGACATCAGTCTATCCTTAGACCGCTTTCAGAAAGGTTTACAGGATTGAAACTGAAACACTATGATAAGAAGGATGTTTACTGTGGAATTTTGGATGGCAATAACGAAGCTGTATTCGCTTTCTTAACTGCAGATTCAGTACCTATAGCTGTGAGAACTTCAAATGAGTTACTTCTAGGTCTCTTTAAATCAGCAATTAATAGGGATGTCTTATTCCATTCGAGTGATGTAGAGGTATAAAGTCCTCTTCTACTTTTTTAAAAATAAATATGATTAAAGCAATTAGATGAATTATTCTTGCTTTAATCAACATAAAATTTACATGATCTCATGTCAAGTAAGTGAGGGAGTTTTTGAATTAAACCAGCTCTGACTAACAGTTTTAGTCCGTGACGAACAGTTCTTGGAGCTAAACTGCATAAATCGACTATTTCACAACTAGTAATAGGTCCTTTGCCAATCACTATCTTATAAATTGTAACAGCGCTAGGAGGTAAACCTGTTAGAAGATTTTGACTTAAATTCGGATTTTCAAGAGCTAAAGCCACATTAACCATTTCCTTGCTTGGTTAATCAATACTCGACAAGTTTCCTTTTTAAAGTTATTTAAAATGAATTCGGCAATATTCAACCGATATGTTGAATTAAAAGCCATTTTCACATTTGTTTAACACCACAAAGAAAAACTACAAAAAAAACAAAAGGCATAAACTACAAGTTTAAATAATTGCATAAATGCTTTTAAAATGTAAAATTTACCATTTTTAAACCGTTTAAGTTTTCTTTCATTTTTTATCTAATGTTTTTTATAAACAAAGGGAATTTTGGGCACATATTATTCTTCTCCACATAAAAAAAGTCTATTTTCTATCGACACTTATGAATTTAAGTCTTTTGGGCGTTTTCCATAAATAAGTAACACAATAATGATAGTTAACATTCAAAATGCAAATTTTGCGTGTGTTTATTTTTTTGCCACAATTAAAAATTAAGATATAATGAAAACTTGAGGGGGGGAAATTGAATCTGTGATAAAAATTAAAAAAAGAAACAATTGATCCTTCAACTAAGTTAGATGTTCATTTCTAAATTCTGTAGCTAAGTTGTGTGCTTTATGTAGTGGTGCTGGTAATTTGAAACGACTTTTGAAAAGATTCTGAATAGATGTAAATGAGGATTTTACTGAAACCAAATTTCCTGGTGATATGAAAACTGGATTCCAATTTGTATTGGGCTGATATTTATATCCTACAAATTTCTCATTTAAGAAAACTTGCTTTAAATGCTTGACTTCAGATGATCTATATTCAAAGAATTTCAAGGGTTTCTTCGCAACACCGATTGAAGGAATGTTAGCTAATACACCAAAAACTGTTGCTGAGCCTGCGTTTTTTGGATGCGCAATACCATGACCATCAATTAATACTAAATCAGGTTTGATTGAAATCTTTGATAATAAGGCGATGAATGATGGAACTTCACGTAGAAATAAGAAAGTTGGGATGTATGGAAATTGAATTTCGCTTACAATAACTTCTTCCTCTAGGACTTCTTCAGTTGCATTGTCGATAATAATACCAGCCGTAAAAGCTTTGTCTTGTTTATAGGATATATCAAAAGCTCCTATCGTTGTAATTTCAGAAAACATATCCTCCAAAATAACTTTATTAGCTATTTTTTTTTGAAAATCCTTGGCTTCTTGAATAGTTTGAGGAAAGTGTGAATTCATCTCATTTGCAGTCCATAATCTCAAGATATTTCTTATAAGAGGAAATAAGAGTTTTCTTCTCTAAAGTGTGGGTAATGTGTTCCCAAGGAAGGGATTCATCTACATTGTATTTCCATTCAGCTTCTTTATCTAGAGTGCTGTCAATTTCTCTTAAAGCTATTTTCCAGCTACCTACTGTATTTCTTCCTTTTGCAATTTGATAAATGACAGGATAATACTCATGATTTTGTAGGGACAGAATCCTTTGAATTATTGACCATTCAGGCGCATAAAGAGATAAATCAATAT
>JAGLOH010000412.1 GCA_023139025.1 Candidatus Heimdallarchaeota archaeon
GTTCAAAAGGATGGTTAGATGGGTTAAGGCTAAACTTAAGGCTATTTTTTCTTGGATAGGTGAAGCTTTCAAATTTATCTTTGTTCGTAATTATTTGCTTCTCTTCGCTTTTGGAATAGCAATATTCTTCATACTCCATTATAAGGTGGATGGGATTGAACTGGAAATTAGTATCTCCATATCTGCTTTGGTTTGCGGAGTTGCAGTTATAAAACCAATACTTGATTGGAGAGAACACTTTGGTGAAGGGATAAGTAAAGCGCGATTATTTCTATACAAAACCGGTCAGAAATCTAAGAAAATCTTACGTATTAGAAGTATAACAAGATGTCCATATTGTATGAGACCTAATCCTATTGTTAGAAGAGAATGCTGGAACTGTAAGAAAGACATACCAAGATGTTTAATCTGCACCAATGTAGTCGAGAGAGAGACAGAAATTTCTAGATGCCAATCATGCGATAATATGTTCCATGTAAAGCATTTGAAGACTTGGTTGAGATTTAACCCCAAGTGTCCAGTGTGCCATCAAGAAATGAAGAAAATAAAGAGTGAGGTGTTTAAACCTTCATTAGTAGAAGATCAAATAACAGAAAAATTTGACAAACAATCTATAGATTCTATCCCTGATTCTAAAGATTTAACTCAAGAAGAAATAAAAAAACTAGAAAAACTTGAAGTAGAATCAGCATTCGTTACATGCAATCACTGTAAAAACAAAGTTTCATCATCTGCAAAGTTCTGTACTATTTGCGGTAATCGTACAGATTTGGAAGAACAAATCGACTAAATTCTTTCATTTCTTACTAGTACTTCAATATTTAGAAGAAAATAGTATCCCTAATTTTCATTTTTTCTCATATTTGAATAATTTCTCAGCTAAAGCTATAAATGCTGTAAAAATCAAGACACCAGCTCCAATGTAAATCAGTGTTTCAGCTGATCCTCCAAGACCTAGTATTGCACTTCCAACAAGTCCTCCCAGTCCGAAGGATAGAATACCAACTACTTGTAATCCCATAATCATTGATTCCTTACTGGGTTTATGCTCATGAACGTGTGAGTGAACTCCAAACTTGAATCCATGACTTCTCCCAAAAGATATATTTAGGTGACTGTGTTCATGGTGAATCTTATTATTCGATAACTCTTCATCAAAGTAATTCTCCATTGTAAGAACAGCAATATTTCTCGCAGGTTCCATCAGGGACTCTCCTAATCCTACTACAGCAAATAGAAATATAACACCAATCCACGGATAAACTATGTTATAAAACACAACACCAATTCCTTTTATTACCATACTAAGTGCCATTGGAAACCATGAACCCATTTTATCAACTAATTTTCCAGTAAAGATCTGTGCTAGACCCCAAACTGCATCACCAACAAAGAAAATTATTGAAACCTGAATTTTGGAAATCCCATGTGAATAGAGAACTATAGGAAGATTAGGTGTATAAATTCCATGCGAGAAATCATAAAATGCGTAAATCAGTAGAAGTAGAACGAAAGGTAAGAATTTAAAAAGCATTTTAATGTTTTCAAAATGGAAATGAGAAACACCAATTTGATCTATTTCAAAAACTTTAACACCTGATTTTCTTAATACATTGAAAGCAAGAATAACTGAAATCAAAGCAAGAGAAATTCCTGCTAATAGAACTATATGAAAAGGAGTAAATACCCAAAAAGTCAGATTTGCAAATGATTCTTCAAAGAATCCAGCTAATCCTTGACCTATTGCACCACCAAAGAAAATACTCCCGAATAGAGTCCCAACAGCTTCACCTTTATTTTCCTGGTAGTTTGTGTCTGCATAATTAAGAATAGCTATAATTAGTAATCCAGTACCTAGTCCTTCGAAAAATCGTGCAATAGTAACAGGGACTAGAAAAGGAATTAACATAACTGAAAGGCTAGAGAACCACATTAACATAACAATAAAAAAGGAGGATTCACTTCTTCCACAGATTCTTGACAAAAATAGTAGCCCTACAACTTGTCCTACTGAAAACATTACAGAAGTTATAGAAACAATTGCCAAATTCCCACCAACAGCAACTACTTGAAAAGGTAACAACAATCTAGCAAGACCAATACCTAT
>JAGLOH010000413.1 GCA_023139025.1 Candidatus Heimdallarchaeota archaeon
ATTCTATCTCTTCTTCAACACTTACAATATCTTTAGAGATTTCATAATAAATAGTATCTCGAAGAATTTCCAGTAAGAAGTCTTGTGATGCTTCAGCTATGTTTGGATCTGTGATTAAAGCTGTAATTCGGAGAGAATAAATACCTGGTGAAAAATCTATCCAATTTGAAGGAAAATAGAAGTTTCCTTCTGAATCGGTTGTAAGAGAGCCTATTTCTATATTGTTGATGTAGATTGTGATTTCAACTCCTACCAAAGGTGTTGATTCAAATACTAGTGTTCCTGCAAGAATAATATCTTCATTGAAAACAAATTGATCAGTATTAATTGTAATTGAAGCATCTCCTTTTCCTCTAGTGAAGTTGAACAAATGTTCGAAATAATTAATGTAATCAGTTGCTATTACATGTATTCTCACTTGGTAATCTCCAGCTGGTAGATATTGGTCCAGTACAAATAGAAAATTACCGTTACCATCTGTATAAGTTGTAAAGAATTGTCCATCAATTTCTAGATTAATTTGGACAAGTATTAGATTACCTGAATAATTATTTATTTTACCTGAAATACTCCCTGACATCCCATAAATTTCAGATATGGTTTGAATACTTTCTAGAACGATTGCATATTTTGTATACAGAGTTATATCTGCAGATGTTTGATAGTAATTTGTGTCACCTTGATACTCAATAGTTAAGATATGAATACCTGCGCTGATATCAGCTGTTAGAAGTATTTCTGCATACCCTAAGCTGTTTGTATTTACAGTTGCATAGTACGAACCATCTAATTTTACTATTACAGAAGTTACTAGAGGATTGTTCAACACGTCTAGAAGAGTAAAACCAATTGTGGTTTCACTTTCATAAGTCTGATTTAAGCTATCTTGAATTGAAATAACAGTTGTTGTTTTATGAATAATAACTTCAATTGTTTTTTCAAATGCAAAGTAATTATTATTGCCTGCAAAACTAGCTGTAATATAATATATACCAGCTGATAAAACAAGAATGGTTTCAAATTCACCAAACTCATCAGTATAGAGGATTTCATAACCTACATAATCTACCAATATCTGAATAGCTTCTCCTTCCAAAATCATTGCAGTTGCGAGAGTACCATAAATGATTGGTTGGAAATTCTCATATTGAAAGTTTAAATCGATTAAAGCTTCTGCTTTAGAAATATAAAATGAAGTGGTTAATAAAACATAGGAATAGACAATAGAACCTTCATAAATTGCATTTAAAGAGTAGATTCCTGCATTTTCAAAGAGATTGAGTGACATAAGTAGATAACCTGAACTATTAGTCAGACCCAAATATTCAACTCCATTGATTACAAGTTTTATTACTTGGTCAGCAATCGGAATTGAACTGGAAGTGAGATAAACTTGTATTGTAGTTGTTGTTGTTCCATAGATTCCTTCTGAAACTTGAACGCTCATTTCTGTTTGTAGTTTCTCCTGATCAAGAACAATAGTCTGAGACGATTCAGCATAGATTGAGGTACCAGAAAATACTACTTCAATTGTGTAAAATCCAGGTTCGATTCCGTTTAGCTCAATATCTGCATAGCCTGTACTATTGGTTATAGCGTGGTCAATATAACTCCCATTAAGATAGAAGAAAACCAGCTGATCAGTTATAGGGTCGCTCATAGAATCAAACAATAAAGCTGTTATCGAAAGAGTCAAATTTTCCCAAATAACTGTTCCTTGAACAGATGAGACTATTTTCCAGACGTATATAGTTTTCCGATTTGATGCAGAGAGATAATGATCGTCTCCTTCATACTCGATTTCAACTACATAGGTACCTGGTAAAAGATTGATTGAAAAAGTGAAATATCCAAAATTATCTGTAATATCTGTCTGAACGAGTGAACCATTAATTAGTAAAGATACAGAAACATATTGTCTAGGTTGATTGAATGCATCTTCAACATATCCGTAAATAGAATACATAGATTCATATTCTTGATTTGGAGCAGTGAAATCAACTGTAGTAGGCATCTTATCGACTTGAAGTGTAATGGAATGAGTAGAGGAATAATAGAAATTATCTCCTAAAAAGGAGATGACTACCGTATAAATTC
>JAGLOH010000414.1 GCA_023139025.1 Candidatus Heimdallarchaeota archaeon
CTATATAATAAGAATGCTTTTTCTACTCCAAACAATAGCTTATATTGTGATTGCAATAGTATATCTTATTGAAGGCGATCCTATCTATGGAATTATATATTTCTCTGCAGCTTTTGTAGCAGGCATTATAACTTTCGCATTAGTTAAATTTAGCTCTGGTACTCTACTTTAATTCTCGCAAGTTTTGAATGTTTTAGAATCCTCTTTCTCAAAATAACTTAAATGAAGGTTATAAAATATCCAAATTGTGAAGAACTTATTGATGTTTTTATTGGTTGTACTAAGACCTATAAAAGCTAGAATAGCAAAAAACCCTTCTTTTTAATATTCTAGGAATCAATTTTCATCCTTGTTTTTCCCATAAAACGATAACATTAATATTGGGAAGATAAGAAAAAGCAACCAATGAAAGCTATGGAATGTCCTAATTGTGGTGGGCAATTGGATGTATATGTCGATGCGCTTAATCCCATGGCTGCCGTGGCAGCTGATATGTTGGAAAGAGCTGTGATGTATCAATGCAGTTCATGTTTTGAAAGAAGTACAGATTTTTCGCAAATACGATGTCCAGAATGTTTCGAAAAAACACTAGAAACAGCTCTTAATAGAAAACAAAATATTGGTATCAATGATCCAGTTGGACATATATATTGCAATAACTGTGATTTAAAATTAGTTTTTTAAAAAAGTAGTTGGAGAGAATCATCTTCTCTCAACAATTATCTCAAGAATATCCTTATCAGCTAATTCATGTTCTAGACCTACTTGTTGTCCTTCGAACTCTCCTGATTTTCCCCAAACTCTAGCAAATCTAAATCTGTCAGTAAAACTAGTATGGATTTTCTTGGCAACATCAGCAACAGTTGACCCCTCATAGATTACAAAGGGTTGTTCGAGATCAGCTTTCTGACCAGGTTTCTTTGTATATACTCTAATTACATCAAGTTGCTCAAAGAGCATCTTCTTTAGATTCTCGAGTGTTTCTTCTGATTTGATAGTTATCGGATGAACTGGGAGATTGGTTTTACTCATCAATTCTTCGTATTTTTCCTTAGATTTAGGAAGATCTCCTTTTGTAGCTATGATGCCTAGTTTGTAAGAGGTTTGACCATCAATTATCAGCTTAGCATCTTCAAGCTGTTTTAATAGAAAATTCAACTGTCTATCAATATCCATTGATAAATCTATTACCATTAAGATAGCATCACTTGTTCTCGCCACTCTTACGATTTGTTTGCTGATAGCCCAATCTTCGCTGAAATCGAGGAAACCAGGGAGATCTATAATCTGTATCTTCAAATCTTCATATTCTAATGTTCCAGCAAGAGCTTCTCTAGTTGTATGAAGATAGGCTCCAACCTTAACATCAGTATTTGTTATAGCGTTCATCAGTGTGCTCTTACCAACATTTGAAAGTCCAAACAAAGCTATTCTACCATCACCGGAATAGGGAATATGAAAGGAATCATGTTCCCTACCTTTAACCTTAGGTTTAGCTTTAGCTTGAGAAATCATGTTCTCCAATTCTTCAATTTGAAGCTTGAAAATACCCATTTTATCCAGTTTCTTGTTACGGATATCTTGGATGATCACCTCTAATTCAGCTATTAGCTGTTCGCCTTCAAGATTCCATATTCTTCTAGCTATATTGAATCTATACCATTTGAGTTTGGTATAATTACTCATCTTATCACCTTCTGTTTTTTCATTTACTTTAATTTTTCTTAGTTTAAGTTTAAATTTCGTTCATAATTAGTAGCGAAAACAAAGAAAGAGGTTTTCAAATAGAAGAAATCAGAATGGTTTTGATCAATTCAAAGATGTTTGAAAAATTCTTTAACAATGTAAACTACTCGCCACTAAACAATACAATACAAATTTAGAGCGCGAGGTCCCCTCGCATGTAGCTAAATAGTGCGATTAAGGAGTAACATTGTTATCAAATAGAAGAAAAATTAAACAATTATAAGTTTATCGAGAAAGAATAAAAGTAAAAAAGGATAGAAGAGTGAATTTACTGATCGACACAAATCATGGTCATAGTTGAACGAACACGCTCTAAAATCCTAAGATTCTCAGTAACGATTTT
>JAGLOH010000415.1 GCA_023139025.1 Candidatus Heimdallarchaeota archaeon
ATTTCACCAAACGTGAAAAACTCATTGATATATCTATCTTTGAACATTATATACGAGAAGATTTGGACAAAAGATGCCCAAGGGTAATGGGTGTAATCAATCCAATCAAACTTGTTCTAACAAACTATCCAGATGATATAGAAGAAGATTTCACTGTACCAAATCATCCTTCTGACAAAGAAATGGGTTCTCGAAAGGTTAAATTTACTAGAAATCTCTACATTGAACAAGAAGACTTCATGGAAAATCCTCCAGAAGATTATTATCGACTTTCACTAGGAAAAGAAGTCAGATTAAAGTATGCTTACTTCATAAAATGTGAGAAAGTGATTAAAGATGAAGAAACAGGAGATATTGTTGAAATTCATTGTACCTATGATCAAAAAACAAAAGGAGGAGAATCTCCAGATGGAAGAAAGGTTCAAGGAACAATTCATTGGCTATCTGCAGATTTTGCACTAGAAGTTGAAGTAAGATTATACAATAGAATGTACACTAAGGAGAATCCAATGGATACTGAAGAAGGAAAAGAGTTCAAAGATTATATCAATCCTGATTCTATAAATATTCTGAAATCATATGTGGAACCATTCCTAAAGGATAAAGAACCAGGATCAAGGTTCCAATTTGAAAGAAATGGTTATTTTGTTATAGACATAGTCGATTCAACAAAAGAAAAATTGGTCTTAAACAGAATAATTACATTGAGAGATTCATGGGCTAAGAAATAAGCAGAGCATTAGAAAAATTTAAAATCGAAACAAGAAATGAACGGTTGTCAAAGAAATTTGACAACTTTCAAAGTCCCTTGGTGTAGCCTGGAAACATTCCAGACTTTGAATCTGGCGCCGGGAGTTCAAAAGGTATTCTCTTGAGAGGAGAGCCTGAATTTATCTCCCAGGGACTACCAACACTTTTTCTAATTAATTAGGCCTTTCTTTGAATAAATGTTTTTTATCTAATGATTTTGAGGTTTTGACTCATATTAATATTCTTTAATCAAGTTGATGTGATTTATTGTGAACCTCTTTCATTTAAGCAACTATCCTTTGTTTAATAAAATAAACAAATCTAGAAAGGTGGTTTTCAAGAAATAAATCAAGTTAGATTTTTATTCTACAATTTGGACAGAATTTGGAATCTGATTCAAACTGAAAGTTACAGTCAAGACAAATAGGAGATTTAACCCATCTATCCGTTCGAGGAGATTTTTTTTGACTATAAAAAGAATTAACCATGGTTGAAGAGTTCTAAAAAAGGTGTCTGAAAGAGTTGTGGGCTTTTTTCTACCATTCCCTTCAACCGATATGGCATAACGATTACTAAAAGGAGGTATAAAAAGATAACAAATTATATGAATTAGATAATAGAAAAACTAGATTGTGGAGAAATCTCTAATATCCCAAATCCTGTTTTTTAAGGTAAATTTAGACTAAAAGGAAAGTGTTTTTAATTTATTCAACTAGAAGTCACAATTTGAAAAAAACTCATTCGTCAAACGATAAAATTAAGAAATGGTGAGATTATGAAAAAAGAAGCAAAAAAATTCTCTTGCGGATTGAATATTCTTATTCTAAGTTGCTTAATATTTTGTTCTTGCTTGAGTATGTCTAGTATTTTAGCTCTGCAAGAAAAGACCAATAATCAAATTGACTTGGATTATTTAGACCGTTCAACATGGAAATGGACCAATACAATGGTTGTTACAACAGAGAGTACAAGTCATTCAATGGAACCTTCTCTTGCTATGGATTCTGAGGGGAGGATTCATGTAGTATGGATGGATCTAACTAATTTAGGTGGAGCTGGAGCAGACTGGGACATTTTATACAAAAGTTATATTTCTGACTCTGGATGGAGCACTACTGAAGTTGTTTCAACAGAAAGCATAGCAGATTCATTCTTTCCCTCTATTGCAGCAGATTCTTTAGGTAATATCCATGTAGCGTGGTATGACAATACGGATTATGCAGGAAGTGGAACAGATTGGGATATTTTCTATAAACGATGGAACTCCTCCTCTTGGACAACTACAGAAGTTGTTTCAACTGAAAGTACA
>JAGLOH010000416.1 GCA_023139025.1 Candidatus Heimdallarchaeota archaeon
TTATGTAAGCTAAATCAACTAAAAATGTCGTGCCATAATATGAAAGACTTGGAAATGCAGGATCATCGTAAATTTTCTTAAGAGTTTCATCAACAAAATCATGAAATTCTAATGGCTTGGCTACCTCTACTTCACCAGTTCCTCTAACAGCAATAGCTTTCAAATTCTTTGAACCCATTACTGCTCCCAATCCAGTTCGGGCTGCAGCTCTGGAAAGATTGTTCATTAGTGCCGCATATTTAACTAGATTTTCTCCTCCTTGTCCTATACACAGTACTTGAAAATTTTCAGATAATTCACTTTTTAATATAGCATCAGTCTCCCAAGTATCTTTTCCCCAAAGATGAGATGCATCTCGTAATTCTATCTTATCATCTTCAATGTAAAGGAATAGTGGTTTTTCTGATTTACCATGTAGAAAAATAGCATCGTATCCAGCATAAGCAAGTTCTGGAGCAAAATGTCCTCCAGAATTTGCATACCCAATCCCCCCAGTCAGAGGAGATTTCGCTGCAACAGTATATCTAGCAGTTGAAGGAGCAAATGTTCCAGTAAGGGGTCCTAGACTTACAACAAGTATATTTTCTGGACTAAGGGGATCAATACCCTGCTTCAAATTATCATAAAGATACTTAATCGCCCAACCTCGACCTCCTAAGTAATTCTCAATCAACAAAGGATCAGTTTCTTTTACAAGAAAAGATTGTTTTGTTAAATCTACAACTATAGTTTTACCTCTATAGCCTTTATAGTGTATGGTGGAGTTCAAGTTAATTCTATATCACTATTATAGAGGATATAAGCTTTACTTCATAATGCAAGATTAATAACTATTTAGACAAGATTTTAACTACTTCAACTAATTCAGAGAAGGATGTAAAATCAGCTGTTACAGGATCATCAGTTTTAGGATTCCAACCAAATAACATCTTAGCAGCCTTAGGATATTTAGTTACATACCACTTAAACAAATCATTTTTTTGCTCAATGGATGAAAGTAATTCAAAACTTATAGATTGCTTTCTGAATCCAACCTTAATTCTGACATCTTCTGGATTTGCTAACATGTTCTTGAGCCAATGAGCTTTCATCCCTCTACTCGCAACAAAATGAATTATTCCATCTTTTTTTCTATATTCTACTGGAATAATCCTTCTCTTACCTGTTTTTCTTCCTTTAGTATAAAGGAGTAAGAAGATTTTTCCAAAACCAAATAAAGGGAGAATATTTGCTCGATATAAAGGGATAGTGAAGTATTTGTTTAATCTCTTCCAAGTCTTGAGAGTCTTTGCTTGAGATTCTGAATCTCCGAATAATAAGTTGTACTCAGCAGAACCTGGACGAGGAAAATCAGAGATTTGATCATTCATATCTAACAAAAACTCTTTGCATTCAAAAAAATTGTTGTTCTGAGATGAAAATAAAAATACTAAATAGGATGCCATTAGGACTTTTAAGAACTAACAATCAGCTATAATTCATGTTTCTTTTGACGACTTAATTAAGAATCTATGACTCACATAATCGATATATCCTTTATCAGATATTATCGAATGAAATTCAAACAATTTATCTCTGTATTTTTCAACTGTGAATCCTGGTACTTCCCAAGGAGCGGCTAACAGATAAAAAACAACTGCACCAACATCAAAAAATCGATTTTTAGGAAAACACTCTTTCTTCTTGAGAATCTTAAATCCATTATTTTCTAGTTGATTTGCTGCGAAATCTGCAGTCCATTCTGGATAATTACTCACTTTATCATTAAGGAAAAATTCTCTTAAACCATCATCATTATGAGCTCCTACTTGCTGAGTTAGAAAAATGCCGTCTTCAGAGAGTATTCTATAAACCTCAGAGGGAGAATAAGATTCATGTCTATTAATAATCAAATCAAATATACCATTCTCAAAGGGTAGGTTTTCATCGCCACTAATTTGAGTCACTTCTACTCCTAAGGGTTCTAGTCTTTTTTTTGCAATGGGTACATTTGGCTCATAAGATTCAGTGGCATAAGTTTTTTCTGGAAATGGTTGTAACATTGATAGAAACT
>JAGLOH010000417.1 GCA_023139025.1 Candidatus Heimdallarchaeota archaeon
CCGTTTTCTATTTCTTTCAATTTTGCACTAGGAATAGACTCTTCATTCTTAGCGGTCATGTGAATAAAAGTTCAATCATCATATATAAAGGCATGTAAATATAGAAACCATAATGCTGTTTAAGAGCGTCTGATTGGCAAAAAAAAGTTTTGCTTCAACTTTCTCTACTTTAAATATGAAAGTCCCCATTAATAATTTGAGCAGACCATGGCCAACATCCACTTTAGGACATTCATCATCTTGGCAGTGATTAGTATCGCATCTCTTGGATATAATGCTAATCATAGTCATCTCGGGTCAAGTCTGCTCACCCACACCCACTCATCACACACAACACAGGAAGGGGTGCTTTCACAATACTTAGGCGAGGACTTGGTCTTCAACTATACAGACTCTTTTACCGAAAGCACCTTCCAACTTTCCTTAACAAACCTGAATCTAACCTATCATAGTGAGCTTAACATAAGTTTCTTAGTTGAAGGTGATAGTTCTACTAGCGCTGGTATTTCTATAACCTTCAATTTTGACAATACAGCTGTTAACCTTACGGTTGAAAGGTATTTTCAAGATAACCAAGTTCACTCACTAACTAAAGGGTTTTTTATGGGAGAACCTATTGTAAAGGATTTAATAGTTAATATTACAATCTCAGGAGAAGCAGGATTTGGAAAAAGTGGTTCTATCACAGTCTATGCTACAAGTTTCATTTCCAACATTCCTATGATAGACCTTTCTGAGGAACAGATAATGCTGTTTATAACCCCAGATAATTTGCTTTTTGAGGGAGTAACGTTTGGAACCAAAGAAGTCACTGTACTTACTGTTATTAGTAATTCATTCAATGATTCATATAATTTAGAACTCAATCTGGACTTTCTAGTTAATGATTTTCAATCTTTTACTAAGGAAGTTATTCTAACCACAAATTCTACTGAACTTGCACGGAGTAATTTTGCTGATAATCAATTAAACAATCTCGATTTTCAATTGGATATAGAGCAAGGTTATTTTCCATTATACATAACTTTTCACGTAGAAATTAGTAGTGATTTAATTGAAATTAGTAATATCCAACTATCCGCTAAAATTATCCAGATAATCCCAAATCAGGATATTTTTTCTGAAGTTAACTGGATCGATGGAATTGATGAGAACATGGATATTTCGTCTTTCAAACCACAATCTGCTCTCTCAGAACAAATATTGAATATCTCATTCTATTCCAGTTTCGAAGGAAGTATTATCTATTCAGGGATAGCTTTTGAAGTAATTCAAGGAAGCACATTGCTTGCTTACGGATCAATTACAACTAATAAACAGAATGGAGAAATCCAGCTCATTATAATAGATACCTATACTTTGAATTATCAAGATGACCTGTTCATCAACTTTCAAGCAGATGCTTCAGGCTCGGGAACCATCAAAATCTACACTTCAACAACGATAGAAATAAGAGAAATTCTTCATGTAGATACTGAAATTCATCAGATGCAGTTTGAGGAATCTTTAGTGTTCGAAACACCATCTTATGGATCAATTGCACTATTGTTTTATGATGTTATATTTATCGAAAATGCTTCTGTTGAGTATAGAAATGACTTCCTTATGGAGTTCTCTGTATCTGATTATAATTTTGATAGCATAACTTTGACTTGTTATGTCAATGATATAGCTACTTACACGAAAACTTTCCGAAATCCAGGAGATGTTCATGTTTCAGAAGAAATTACCTTTACAGAGGGTATTAATGAATTAAACTACATTCTAATTATTCTAGGTGGAGGATCGGAAATAACTTTTGAAAATATGAGATATTCATTGCAACAAATAACTGGATCCGAGAACGGTGTACTTCCTACAGGAGGTATAGATATTCCATTCTTCCAATTACCAAAGAACATTTTTCTTGGATTGTTTGTTCTGTTTGATTGTTGGTTAGTGATGGGAATAATGTTGAGAATTTATAAAGGACGCAAATTGAGAAAAAGTCGACAAACAGAAAATGACGAGTTTATACTTGAAATTGCTCAGATGTCTCAAGATTACTAAAG
>JAGLOH010000418.1 GCA_023139025.1 Candidatus Heimdallarchaeota archaeon
CTCAAATACAAAATATATAATTTTGGTTTTCCTAAACTATCCAAAGAAATTAGCGAGAAAATTTCCTTAACCCCTGTGACTGAACCATTTGAGTTAACCCCTTCCTTAACCACAATAGGTGAAATTGCTGAATGGAAAGAAAAACCTAGTAAAATTGATAAACTGACCATAAAACTAGATAAGAAATTTGTTAAAGATGAGCTTCTAGATGATCTTTCTCTGATTCTAAAAACAAAAGAAGGTATTGTGTTGATTCTTGGTTGTGGTCATGCAGGAGTTCTAAATATCTGCTTACGAGCCAAAGAAATCTATCCTGATGAAGACATCAAAATGATAATAGGTGGAACACATTTAGTTGCTCTATCAGAGGAAGAAGAATTAGAATATGTAGCTAAAAAACTTGAAAAAGAATATAACAAACCTATGCTTTATTTTAGTCACTGTACAGGTAAAAAAGCAATAAAATTCATGACTAATTATTTTGGTAAAGAAATTGTTAAGTCATTCAGAGTTGGAGATATTTTGATTTTCGAGTGCTAGTAAAAGCTGCAAAGATGATTGTCCAACAAATAAACTAGTTTACAAGGAGTTCCAACCATAATAAGTATATCTTGAACAGAACAATTATTAACGCTTCATATTCTGTTAAATTATGTCTGTAGAGAGAAATAAAGAAATAGGCAGATTGTGGTTTGAGGAGATGTGGAGTAAACCTGATTTTGATATAGCTCGAGAAATCATTCATTCTGATTATGATCCAGAGTGGGTACATATTCCAAAAAAAGGACCAGAACAAGTTATACATGAAATGAAATACTTTAGATCAGCTTTTCATGATCTAAAATACAAGATTCAAAACATTATAGCTGATGAAAGTAAAGTCTGGGTCCATTATAAGGCAACTGCAATTCATGGAGGAAATGCTTGGGGATTTGAACCTACAAACAAAAAAGTTGAGTTCGAAGCAATGGCAATTCTTGAAATTAATAAATATGGAAAAATTACAAACCATTGGGGAGCATTTTCGTTATTTGATATGCTTGTAGAACTTGAATTAGTTCCACCTTTATGGGAATTAAGTCAATACTTTCCAAAATAGAAATGAAGGAGGAAAACTAGCTCTCTAATTTGGATATTGCTTCATCAATTTTTATTATTTTATTTTGTAAATCTTCTTTGCAATCTTTCAAGTGTTTAAGCTTTTTTTCCTTATCTTCGTTTCCAGTAAATTCTCCACAATTATGCTTTTTTCCTATACAATCTTCGTTCATTTTCTTAGTCTCACTTTATTTTTTGAAGTGTTATTACTTTAGATACAAAAGTATTATATAAAAGGCTTCACTAATGCTTCTTAAAGTAACTTTGACAATGTGAGGTAAATGAATAAAATCAATGAATATCCTTCTACAGTAAAATGTACTCATGAACAAAATGGGTATCCTTGCTTCATACCAGCACAAAGAATTTTGAATCTTATTGGTAAGAAATGGAGCATTCAAATAATCAACGTCTTAAGTAATGGTAAAAAAGTTCGTTACAAAGACCTTAGGGAACTACTTCAAAGAGGATGGAAAAAGAACAAAATCAGTGATGCAACTCTTTCAGCTCGTTTGACTGAATTAACTGAGGAAGGCATTCTAATTCGTGAGATTCACACTGAGATTCCACCAAAAGTGGAATATTCTCTCTCTGAAAAAGGTGAAGGATTATCAGAATCTCTCCAGTCTTTAATAGATTGGACAATAAAAGTATGTCATGAATAAAGTTCACATATTTTATCATCAGTAAGAGCAAACTTTTTTATCCTTCCAAATTAGAGATATTTTGACAAACAGATGAATTTTACAGATAATTGTAAAGAAGCAATCCTTAATGGAAAGATAGAAGCAGCAGAAAAACTGGCTAACAAAGCAATTGAAGATAATATTGATGTTAACATTGCAATTGATGCCTTTTCACTGGCTATAAGAAAGGCGGGTGATTTGTTTGAAGAAGGAGAGTTCTTCTTGCCTGAACTAATGCGTAGTGCTGAAGCTATGAAAG
>JAGLOH010000419.1 GCA_023139025.1 Candidatus Heimdallarchaeota archaeon
GTCCCTTCAATAAGAGTCATTCCACCTGCTGGGGTAAAAGTAGCCTTCATTAAGATACTATATCCACCTAATGTTCCATGAGAAACAGCTTCTCCAGAAATCATGCCGTCAATACGCACCATAACAGATACTCCTGAGAATTCTAAATCTAATCCATAGAATTGATCATCTATCATCCATGTTCCAACAAAAGAGTTTGTTCCAATAGCATGCCCTATTCCTGTAACTGGATCAATGTTCATTCTCTTAATTCCTGCATGAAGTACTCCATCTATATCCCCAAATACAACAAATGGAAACATAGCATCATCCCAGTGGACGACTCCATCATCAGAAATCCAAACTGTTGGAGGAACAAATACACCTGCTGGTGGAAACATATATTCTAGTGCTGTAAAGTCTATTTTAGTTACTTTTGCTTGAGTTGTCGAACTTCCTAAAGCGACCATTCCCAGTAGAACTACTACCATTAACGGGAGAATTTTTTTACTTTTCATTTCTTTCGCCTTTCCAATAAACTTCAAGAGTTTATCTAATGTTAAATCACTACATAAATATATAAGTATTTCTTAGGACATAATGTTTTTCTTGTCTTTTTGCGTAGAATGCAGACTCCTAAACTCAAATGAAATTGAACAAATAAATTGTGTAATGCAGAACAAAGTAAAGAATCTATGATCTTTCGTCTTCTAAAATGAATGAATAATCTTCTGGTGGTTCTTTTTTCTTGATTTTCCTTATTTGTTTGACATATTTGAGAAATTTCGAATATCGTTCAATTGTAAGATTATCAGTATCACTCTCCCAATCTGTAGATGTCATTATTTCTCTTATTTGATTAATAAGAATGGTAAGTTCTTCAGCTGGTAGTTCGGATGCTAGTTTTCTAGCTGAAGTTATATCTGCTGAATCAACTCCTGGTATGTCATACCTAATAGGATCTTTTTCCCATGCTTCGAATGATGGTGCTATTTCTTCTGTAGAAAGCAAATCGATAATTCTATCAACAGTAAAAGGAACAATTTCAGTGAATTTTTCAAAAGCTTTAGCATACTTCTTTGAATATTCTATATTAGAATGAAAATAGTTATCTGTTGGAAAGAGCTGGAAAATACTCTTTATCTGGAAGATTCCAGTTTGAAATTCTATTTGCAAAAATTGTGCTCTTTCAGAATCATCCGAAAAAGGTATTAATCTTAAGTCTTGTAATTTTTCCTTAATGGATAGTTTCCATACTTTTACTATTGATTTAAGCTGGAAAGCTCCATAAATATCATCGTTCTCATTCTGTAGATGAATAATAGGTAGTTTTCTTCTTGTTGCTCCACTGTAGATTTTTCGAAAAATAGGTGAATCAATCTCACTTCCTTCTAAACGATGGTCAGTGGAAACAAATCTGATCTCATCGTTGCAATCCATAATGTCCCATTGCACTCCCTCTAAAATGTTTATCAACTGAATCGAAACATCACTACTATCCTCTAAACAAAGAATATTTTCGAGGATGAAACGCAGATAATTTTCCGACTCTTTGTTCATAAAATACACTACTGTTCTCTTTTTTTAAATCTAACTGCTAAAAATCACTATTTTTGCTCTATTTCCTCAAATAAAGACATATGACCAAGTAGCCACTCAAGATACAATCTCGAATTATATTCCTTGGGCATTTTCTTATAGTGACTATAAATTTTATTAGACATAACTGCTGCTTTTCTCATCTTTAGCATTAGTTTTATTCTTCTTATCCCCTTGAAAAAGGCCAAAAACATCTTTAATAGACTTATTTTTTTATATTTTCCGTGAATTATGAGCTCTAAATCATTCTTTGTCACAATTCCCTTATTTAGAAGGAAAGAAAATTCTTCTTCACTAAACAGAAGAGCATGTCTTTTCATCATATCTAGTGCTGCATGATCCCTTCCTCTCTCTTTAATGAAATTGACTTGATATTGCCATAAGCTGTTTATTGAAACTTCCTTTCTTCTCAATGCATCTGCAGCAACCTCAGCTGCCATCTT
>JAGLOH010000042.1 GCA_023139025.1 Candidatus Heimdallarchaeota archaeon
ATCATCAATACCTATTGTTCTAATATGTTTCTTCATAGCTTACTTTCTAATCCATTTATTTAAGTAACTATCTAATTTCTGTGATACGAAAGTAACTTTTTAAATAAAGAGCATAGAGAGATTATTGGTTTATATGAGTAGAAGAAACCTTCCAGAATATGGTGATTTAGTTATTGGTACAGTTAAGAGCATTTTCGATCACGGAGTATATGTTGATCTTGATGAGTACGATAATTTACAAGCTTATTGTCATGTATCTGAAGTTAGTTCCACTTGGGTGAGGAACATTCGAAATGTTATGAGGTTGGGTAAGAAAGTTGTAGGAAGGGTTATGCGAGTCAAAGAAAATCAAATTGACATTAGCATAAAAAGAGTTTCTGATGGATTAAAAAGAAAAAAAGTTGAAGAAACTAAAAAATATAAAACTGCTATAACACTTCTAGAGATGAGTGCTAAAATAAGGAAGATAAGCTTCGAAACAGCTCGAGCTGAAGTTGAAGATCTATGCACCGAATATTATGGAAGTTTCTACCAAGCCTTTGAAGAATCATTATTCAGTGGAGAGAGCATTTTTACTGATGCAGGCGTATCTGAAGAGTGGGCTAAAGTGCTAACTGATATTGCAAAAACGAATTTAACTATACCCAAAGTAGAGATTTCAAGAGATCTTGAGATAATTTGCTGGGAAGGTAATGGAGTAAATTCGATAAGAGATGCTCTTAAAAAAGCAAGCAAATCTAGAGAAGAGATTGACGCAGGAGATGAAGAGCTCAATATGAACATATACGTGAGAGGCGCACCCATGTATAGATTCGTTATCTCAGCAAGGGATTACGAGTTAGCAGAAGAGTTAATGTCTAAAGTAGTCTCTACAATTGAAGATTCCTTGTCTACAGTCAAAGCTTCTGTCAAGGTTGTTGAATCAAAGTAAGGGAGATTTTAATGACCAAATCTATCTTTTTCTGTGCTAAATGCAAAACCTATACCCTGAATGACAAAACATGTCCAAATTGTGAAGGCAGAGTTGTTTCTCCTCAACCTGCTCGTTTTTCTATAGAGAAAGAAAAAAAGTATTCAATTTATAGAAGAAGATTACTAAAAGAAGAAATGAAAGATTAGTTTTTTTGCTATTTGCATTGTAATATTGCTACTTCAATAATATGCTGTCTTTTTGTGTGAAAACTGTAAAATCTAGGTATTTCAAATTCTGCTTTTATTATTTCTTTTACTTCTTTGTTGTGATTTTTCACGAAACTTTTCAGGAAAATGATATTTCTTTCTTGATGGAGATGAATAGAATAAGATATCATAGAAGCTTTTAGAGCTGAAAGTAAAAACTCTTGATCTTTAATCCCTCCTTGGACACCAAAAGGACTATTCATAAAAACAGTATCAAACTTTCGCTCAGTAGTTCTTACATCTTCTTCTATGAATTCTATGTCTATTTCCAATTTAGCTGCATTTTGTTTTGCAATTTCTAAAGCTTCTTTATCAATTTCTAATCCAATTACTTTTTTTGCACCTAGTTGTTTAGCACCTATTCCAAACATTCCTGTTCCACAACAAAAGTCTCCTATAACTTTATTTTCAATATGTCCTAGTTGATAAGCTCTCCAAAGAATCATTGCTGCTATACGCGGTGGGGTTTGATATTGCTCTAGTTTAACTTTTGGTTTTTGAAATGTTTTAACTTGTGATAGTAGCATTTCAATGTCCTTTTGTCTCATCTTTACCCTTCCTCCCCTGATTTCTTCAATTGATGAAGAATGGTTTTGAAAATGCCAATTAATGAATGAATCTCTAAACTAGTTGGGAAGCTTCTATTAACAACAGTTGTAAAACTGTGAAAAGCAATAGGTTTTCTGTACTCTTCGTACGGTAGGAAATCAACTAAATCTTCAACTAAGTCAAATAAGATTTTTCTTTCAATACTGGTTGAAATCCTCTCTTCTGAAATCCTTTTTTCGGTTTGTGACAATTCCTTCCATATTTCATATAGTATAATTGCAACTGCTTGAGAGATATTCAAAACTCTATGATCCCCTGGTATAGGAATATTTACTAAAATATCACATAATCGTAATTCCTCGTTTGACAAACCCCTATCTTCTCTTCCAAAAATTATGCCTATATTTCCTTGAGATACAGTTTGAATCTCACTTAAATTCCAAGGAAAAGAAGGTTGTCTATATACATTGTAGTTCAATCCTGCCTTTGCTGAAGTTCCTATAAGAAGCGAATAATTTTCCTTTATTTCTTCTATGGAATTGACCACTATAGCTTCCTCCAAGTATTTTATTGAGTGCTTAGCCCTCTTTCTAGCTTCCTCATCAAGATGATTAACTTGAGGTGCAACTAAAACTAATCTATTAATTGCAAAGTTATTACATAATCTAGCGATTGCACCAATATTCCCTTCAATTTTGGGTTCTACCAAGATAACATCTTGTTTTATGTTTGTTTCATAATATGTCATTTTTTTCACAAAAATTGATTTTTACTAAATATAGTTTCTCAAAGAATAAGCTCAATTCACTCATAATCTCTAATTCTATTCCATCTTTCTTTAATTCTTGAATATTATCTTCATGCCAGCTTAGAGATGAGAATATGGTATAAAAACTAGCATTAACCTTGTTTTTATGTAAAGAATCCAACATCTCATATGTCTCTTCATAGCCCTTTTTCCCCCCCACTAACATAAGCCTGTTTAATGACGAAAGGTTGCCACTTTCCTCATTATCTGGTAAGTAGGGCGGATTCCAGATAATGATTTCAGAGTCGAGATAATGAACTGCCTCAAGCTTATCCATACAAACAATGTCAACTTGATTCTGAATGCTGTTTAACTGTAAATTATACTTAATTGCTTTAGTGGCACTAAAGGAAATATCTGATATTAGAAACTGAATATGGGGATTTCTTTTGGCAAGAACAATAGATATAATCCCTGAACCACCACCTATTTCCACAATTTTCTCTATGTTGTCTGATATTTTTATTTCATCTATTAGAAAAAAAGTATCTTCTGCAGGAAAATAGACTTCATCATCTAATTCTAGTTCTATTTCATATTTGGGGAAATCATATTTAACCAAAGTTCCTCGCCTATCCTTTCTTTCAATTGACCATATAGTTGCAGAAGTTCTTCAATTGACATTGTAAAAACCCGTCTATCCATAAATTGAAACGTTTCTAAAACTTTCCTCTCAATCAATATATTTTGCTTTTCTTTTCTCTTTATAATATTGAACAAAATACTTCTAATTGTCTTTTTCTTGTTTGTAAAAAGCATTCTTACAAATGCAGAAAAATCTTCGTTATCCTCTAAATGAACGTCATCTTTTTTTGTAATAGCTACTATTGAAGAATATATCTTGGGTTGTGGATAAAATGAAGTTGGCTTAACAGTCTTAAGATTCCTACAAATTGCCTTTAAATTAATCATTACTGACAGTCTTGAATAATTCTTGGTTCCGGGTTTGGCAAAAAACCTTTGTGCAAACTCCCTTTGATACATGAGAATTGCTAAATCAAAAGAATATTCTAGAAGCTTAAATGTTATTGGAGAAGATATTTGATAGGGTAGATTGGAGACACATTTTGTAAATCTTGGAAATTCTGTTTTAACAGCATCCCCCTGAATTATTTCCACATTTGAAAAATCTTGTAAAAAATTAGTTAGAAATGAGATCATTCGTTTATCATGTTCTATAATAATCAGTTTTTTAGCTTTACTAGCAATACATTTTGATAGGTTCCCTATTCCCCCACCAATTTCAAGAACAATATCCTTAGGTTGTATACTTGCTTGGTTTATTTGGTAGTTGATAATGTTAGAATCTATTAAAAAATTCTGCCCCCTTTGTCTGGAAGGGGTGATATTCAACTCTCCTAAACTATTTAAAACATGTTTTCTTAGTTCAGAAGAGGAAGTCCAACAATCCATTACTCCAACCATTTTTGGTGTTACCTTCTTTGTCCAGAATCTGGGCTTGCTGTAAATAATCTGTGTTTCTGATCTTCTTCTAATTCTTGCATAATTCTATTGAAAATCATTTTTCTTATATCAGAGATTTTTACTCTCTCTTCTATATCGCTAAAGGAGACGAAGGGCATGCCTTTTCTTGATTGTAATATTTCCCACATCAGTTTCTTTCCAATGCCAGGTACTAATTGCAGAGAGTGAATACGGTTGGTAATAGGTTGAGCTTTATTGAAAAATGAAACAAATCTTTTTTCGTTTTTGTTTATTATATTAATAACAGCTTCTTCCAATGAGTCATGTCCTGTGTTTGTTAAATCATTTACAGTAATTCTTCGTTTGATTTGTCTAATTGGAGTTTTTTCACTGATTTTTGGTAGAGGTAGCTCTGTGAATAGAGGATAACTGCTCCTTTTCTCAACAACAATATCGAGTAAACTAAACCATGTTGTACCGATAGCCTGAATTGTAGGTTCCCTTTGTTTGGTTTGTCCAAAACCTTTACCATCCGGTAAATAGTCTAGAACTAGAATTCGTGATTCATCTTTCCTTGTATGTTTTACACGAGTAACGGGACCAATAATGAAATCATCACTTCCTGTTGATTTCTCAGGACGTTTGTTTGATCTGGAATGTTGATTGTTTACCATGATACTCTCACCATAACTAAGTCTAAATGCAAAAAAAGTTTTTGTTTTCTTGGTATTAATCCTATATTGAAGTTTTATGCTGATTTGGGTTCTCTATCGATAAATGGCCTAATAATATTAAAGATTTCTTTGATATCAGAATCTGTTAGCATTTGTGGTTCTTTTGAGAGCAAATCTTTCAGTTCTTCTATAGATGGGGGAAGTATATTAGCAATAGTATATGCAACCAATTCCATCTCTTTATATTTTTTAATTAATTTCTCAACTATTTCTCTAGATTCTTCAGGTTCAATTCTAGCATTTTGCATAGCATGTTCAAATGCAACTCTTTGCCAGTAGGAAAGTTCTGATTCTTCACTTCTTTCCTGTAAAATGCGCATAGCTTCTGAAATTGTTAATGGTTTTCTATCGAGACCTTCTCTAGGCATAAACTCACTTCACTTTTTTTCTACTTGAATTACAGAACGACTTAAGCGTAAATGTTCCTTTACAGCAATAATCTGCTTAGTAGCTTTTCCTTGTCTTATTGAAATAATGAAAGCTTTACCTTGTTTTTTTGTGATTTCTCCTGTTTGACCATGATATCTTTTGTGAGGCATTCCTCTATGTTCACCTGAATCAATAATAATGTCCACTATATCACCTTCGTTGAAATCACGCAATAGATAATCTAAAGGTCGAATACCTTTATCTCTTGTATGCTTCTTCATGAGATGTCTTGTTCTAGCACGATAACCTTTGGATTTACGCATACTTTACACCTTTATGTTTAATTTATACAAGTGAGCAAAGTCCCTCGATGTAACTTTTAATCTTTTCGTTATCTGTTCAGGTGATTGTAAAACTGGTTTTCAAAACTACTACTTCTATTTTACGCTTCATTGAACCCATCCTGAATTTCAATGACATCCAATTCCTTGCATTTAGCTTCTATACCTATAACCTCTGCTATGCTGGGTTTTGTTCGATTGTTATCCCCTGAAATTAGTTCTTTAACATAACAACCACCATCGCAGGTTATTATGGCTTCAATATGAGTCTCATTAATTCTTGAGCATTGAACAGAAAATGCTGTTTTCTTTCTTATAAGATCTGCTCTTCTATGAGAAACTCTCTGGGGTGTTCGTTGGTCTATAGGTCGGTTTTTAAAGAATTTTTCTATTTCTTTGATTTTCTTTTCAGAAATTGGTTCTTTAAATGTAATAAGAGTTTTGTACTTCTTTACGGTTCTTTCTGCACTGCTTTTTAAATCTCTCAACTCATTTTTTGAAGACCATCTGTATTCAGAAACATCAATTTTTCCTTTACTATATTGATTTGTGTTTTTTTCAAGCTCACACAAATCTATGGTTCGTACCTTTGGTTCCACTATTTCGAGAACAAAAGGTCTTCCTGTACCCAACATCAAGGCATCTATATCCTCTCTTCCCGCTCCGTGTAACACACCTTTGTATCCATGTGTTAATTTAAGTGCTTCATATTCAGCAAGCTCCTCAACAGATTCCTGATGTTTTTTACCTGTATGATTGCACTCTTCACATCCTCTCCCTTTACATTTTCTACAAGGCCAACGTGTCTGAGGTAAAGTTCGGATATATTTTCGATATCGACCATAAATATACAAAGATTTTAACTTGAGGACTATGGAGTAGGTTAAAGGACTTATTTCTATGACAATTTCTGGGGACTGAAAATCGGTTTCTTTTGAAAGAAACTCCCCAATTCTCCCTCCTATCAAGCGATTAAATTCTTGCTTTAGATATTCAGTTTGCACAACATTGAATTCTTCTTTCAGATTTCTCTCTCTTTCAAAGAACTCCTTAGGTAGTGAAGTACCAATCAAGAAAGTTTGAAATTCATAATCTTTAATTTCTGGTAAAATCTCTTGTATGATTTCTTCTGAATTTTCAGTCAGAGTATTCTGACAGATATAACACTCTTCTGAATTCTCTATTTCAAAATTATTTCTGTTTAGAGTGTTTTTTGCCAATTTATTGTCTGCTCTTGACAAAGCCTGAAGAATTAAGACAGTATCATCTGTAATATCAGTTGAATAAAATAGAGTTAGAAAGTCCTTAATTGTTGAACCTCTATTCTTGTTTGTAGTTCCTGTTGACAAATTAGAGAATTGTCTCCCTAGACAATAATCACACAAGGAATATGATTTTAGTATATCTATTGCTTTTTTGTGCAGAGTCATCCTATCTAACACTCTCCAAAAGATAATTGGTAATAATTACTTGCTCATCAACTACAAGATGCTTCAAGAACATCTTTTTTGAATTGATTGATAAAGGTAGTTTTTCGAAACCATAAGCAAAGACATTGTAATGTTTAGCGATTTCTTGTGAAAATTCTAATTCATCTTCACATGTAGAAATAACTTGAACTATCTTATCTTCTTTGTGCTTTTCAAAGATCCAATTGCTACTTTGCTCTAGAACTGAAATTCCTGGAGTAAGTCTTCCATCTTGAGAATTAGGATTTATTATGTGATTTTTTGCTCGTAGTATTAGGTGTGCTGATGAAAAGAAGCTAGAACCAAGATACCTTAACTCGCTACCTTCGAAAGTAATTACATATGGTATTCCTTGGTAGCTTGTACAGTAATAAAGAAAAAGATTCTTTCTGAATTGATTAGACAGAAAAAAAGAATCTGCAATTGATTTGATGTAAGGAGCGGATTCTTCCAACTCTGTATTTTTTTTATATAAATTGGATTTAATAAAAGATAAAGGAGGAGCGTTTAAGATGAAAAAAAGTTGAGACATACGATTTCACATTTAGTGATTGTCTATTGTCCTAATAACCCAGGTGGTATTCCTGGTATTTGCATTCCTCCGCGTCTTCCTTTACGCATGCGTTTTACCAGATTGGTCATCATCTTGTGTTGGGCCATTAGTTCTCTAACTTCTGATACAGGTCTCCCACTACCTTTAGCAATTCGTTGAACCCTAGAACTCCCTAATTTGGTTTTTCCATCTAGTTCTTCATTTGTCATAGAGGTCATAATGACTTTGAATCTCTTCATATTGTCCTTTGAAACATCGAGCATATCTTCATCTATAGTCATTCCTAATCCTGGAATCATTGAAAGCATTCTCTTCATAGAACCAGAGGAGCTGAAAGTGTCTAACAATTCCATCATTTGTCTATAGGAGATTTTACCACTTAGCATACTCATTGCTTCCTCTTTTGAGGGAAGAGCTTCCATTTCTCGTACTTCTTTCAAAAGACCTTCTAAATCCCCTACTCCAATAAGCCTTCCTACAAACGATGTTGGGTTGAATTCCTCCAAAGAATCAATATCTTCACCATCCGCAAGGAATTTAATTGGAACATTAGCCGCTACTGCTGCTGAGAGACTTCCACCACCCTTAGCTGAACCATCCATCTTAGTTACAATAACTGAACCAACTTTGGTTACTTCTGCAAAGGCAGAAGCTTGATCATGAGCTGCTTGTCCGAGATTTCCATCTACAACGAGTATAATCTCATCTGGTTTTATTTTGTCAGTAAGTTCTTTCATTTCTTTAAGAAGAGCTTTTTCCTCTTTGTGACGTCCAGCTGTATCAATAATGATAGTGTTATACTTTTCATCCAAAAACTTCTTAACACCATCTGCTGCAATTTTGACAGCATTTTTGTTTTCAGGGTCACCATAAACAGGTACTTTGATACTTGAGCAAAGTTGCTGTAATTGTTCATAAGCACCTGGTCTAAAATTATCGACAGTTACAACTGCAACCTTTTTACCTCTTTTTTGAATATATTTTGCTAGTTTTGCTGCTGTGGTTGTTTTTCCTGAACCTTGAATCCCTACCAACATTATTAGAGTTGGTCTGTCTGGATGTAATGTAAGGGGGTAAACCTTTGTTCCTAGAAACTTAGAGAGCTCATCATGTATGATTGATAAAACACTTTTTTTACGAGATAAACCATCCGGAAGTCCCTTATCCATAGATTTACGTTCAACTTCATTAACTACCTCTGCAGCTAAATCAAATTGAACATCAGCTTCTAATAAAGCTTTTAACATTGCATTCTTTAATTCACGAATTTGCTCTTTATCTGGAGGACCACCTCTAAGAATCTTAGAAATTGCGGTATTAAGAGCAGACCCTAGTTTACCTAACATGGATTATCATTTGAAGAATGCAAAAGAGATTAAAGAATATTTTGTTTTGAGGGAAAAGAAAAAAAGGAGTTGAGGGAACTAAAGTTTTAGTTCTTCAGGTTTAATTCGAATGGGTTCTTCGGATAATTTTACTCTACGTTTAACTTTGAGAGAATTAACAAAGTAAACCTTTCCACCAACTTCTGAATGACGACCAATAACAACATCGTATCCTTTTATATCACCAGTAACTGATGTGGCTCTAATATCAACATTATTTTTTGCAAATACGTTGCCACCAACTTTGTACGGATGTTTGACAATGCTACCAATTCTTAGACTTAACCATCTTTTCCATCCTTTCAAACCTAGAGTTACGTTTTCTCCTACTAAGTTTCCTTTAACATTAGCAGCTCCCTCTACTGTAACATCTTTTTGTGATAGGAGATTTCCACCTACTCCTATGGATCCTGAAGATTTTATACCATTGTTTGTTTGTAGATTTCCACCTACTTTGAAAGAACCAGATGATTTTGTGAAACCTTGTACAGTAGTTTCTCCATCAATCTTTGCTGACCCAGAAAATTTGGCATCACCGCTACCAATCAAATCTCCACCAACCCTGAAAGATCCAGAAGATTTGATGGGACCTAAAATATTAGCATCTTGACCAATTTTTGCAGAGCCACTAAACCTAGCAGAAGATTCACTCACAAGTCCTCCAGATATACCAAAGGATCCAGAACTTCTAACTGTACCCAAAGAAGTCAAATTTCCTTCACCTTTTAATGATCCTGAGGACTTGATTCCATTACATTTGAAATCTCCACCAAGTTTTCCTGAACCTGAAATTTTGACAAATTTAGGGATAATTCCACTAGATATACTTGATGACCCAGAGATTTTGACTAAATCTTCTGTTTCCTTTAAACTCCCAGCTGAGCTGATTGTAGCTCTTTGCTCAACATTTTCGTTTGTTTCTTTAATTGTTTTTTCCATTTATTTCACCTTTCTGTTTCATTATCTTAATTACAATCTTAGTTTTTCATGGCTTATTTTTACTGGTTCATTAGCTAAATCTGCTCTCTTGTCAACATATATGTAATCGACATAAAAAACAGTACCTTCTACATTGGTAAATGGTCCAATCTCGACTTTGAGACCTTTAACATCGCCTTCTACATTGGTGTTAGCCAAATAAACTTCCCCAATACCTAAAACATGACCTTCAATTATTGATTTCTTAAGAGATCGAAATCTTAGACCAAGGAAATCCTTGCCTTTATTGATAAGAATATCATCACCTACTAAATCACCGTCGACCATAATTCGTCCAGCCGCTTCAACAATTCCTTGAGATAATAGATTACCCTCAATTTTTGCAGACCCTGAGAACTTTGCACCACTTTCAGCTTGTAAGAGTCCCCCAGTATAAAAGCTACCTGCAGCTACAATTCTGCCTTTGAGAATAGTTTCCTCACCTACTTTTGCTGAACCTGCGAATTTTGCATCTTGATCTCCATGTAAGAAACCAACGCACTTAAAGGAACCAGCAGTATTGATGTCTCCATGAGCAGTAATGTTCCCATTACTCTTTAGGGAACCAGCAGATTTTAAGTTGTTACATTCAACATCACTTTCAATTTTTCCAGAACCTGCGATGCGAATATCCTTTCCAACATTACCTCCAGAAATTTTAGTTGATCCAGCAACTGAAAGAGATTTATCAGTTGAAACCTTAACTCCTGAAGTATAAATCTGAGAAGCTTCTTTGTGTTGTTCAAAATTTTCTTTAGCATCATCAAGCTTTTGGAGATAACGTTCTTTTAATTCGACATAGTTTTGTTTATCGATTTCTCCTTTGTTAAACCTCTTTTCCAAGAGTTCTAATAATTCTTCATACATTTTGACTTCGTTTTTAGACAATTGTATCACTATGATACCAATAACCTCGCTTTATTTAATCATTTTTTTAATTGGTTAGAACAAGCTCTTAATTGCTTGGTTAAACGATTTTAATATCAAGGTAAAGAGGATAAACCATATAGCTTAAGGTTAAACCAAACAGTGAAAAAATTTCCAAAAGGTAAGAATGGTGCGGGGAGGGAGATTCGAACTCCCGAACTACTAAAGAACGGATGACTTATTTTTTTTCTAACCCTTATCTCAGGTTTAAAACCAAGATCTTAAGTCCGCCGCCGTTGGCC
>JAGLOH010000420.1 GCA_023139025.1 Candidatus Heimdallarchaeota archaeon
GCATTATAGCTTTAATGCGAATTTTATAGTATTTGTCATTCTCTCCTACCTGGATAAGAAAATCTACTAAATTCTGACTTTTTTGTTCATTTCCTAATTTATCCAATAACTCAAATTTAGCAAAATCGGGAGAATTTTTGAATTTCTTCATTATCTTAGCTAATTCTTGTTCCATTACAACTAAATTATAGTTTGTGCTTTTATAATTTACTAACAACCAGTCCAAATTTTTCTTAAATTGGGGTTTTTATAACATAGTAAATGAAATATTATGACTCAAATTGACCACGTTACAGGATACTGAAAATATAGAAAGGGAAGGTTTTGCTATTGTATATTTTGCGGATAGTGGGTTTGAGATTTTTGCTTCAGATTTAGATGACATAAAACTCGAAACAATGCTTACAACGTATCCTACATTAATGGGAATCATGCAAAACCAAGAAATAAAGGGATTAGCATCAACAAAAATCAATGAAAAATCATTCCTGCTAGCTTTTGCTATAAACCTGAAAAACCTAAATGCAAAGGATTCAAGGTTAAAACTAAAAACAGCGACAATAATTAATTTTATTGTATCAAGAGAGATACATAAACAGCTAATGGTTAACTTTGATGATTTCGAGAAGTTTCTAGAAAAATACTTTGAACCAATTGTTTTTCTCTTTGATCTTTATGCTGTAGACTTATCTAGAATAATACCTTTATTTCTTGAAAAACAGAAACGAGAGGAAAAACTGAAGAGAATAAAAGAGATAAAAGAGGATAATATCTCAATTGCAACGGAATTTAACGAATGGTTAACTAGTACAATTTTTGAAAAGAAAAACGGATGATATTTAATGTTATTCCAATAATTTTATTACATCCCTAAGTATTCGATGGTTAGTGACATTTTATGCTAGAAATAAGATTCCATGGGCGAGGGGGATCAGGCTCAGTTTTAGCATCAAGGGCCTTGGCTAAGGCTGCTTTCTATGAAGGAAAATACGCTGTTTCTTTTCCTTCTTTTGGTGCTGAGAGAAGAGGATCACTTGTTCTAGCATTTGCACGTATTAATGATAGAAAAATCTTCAGAAGAACCCAAATCTACACTCCAGATATTGTTGTTGTGCTTAATGAAGATATTCCAGAGTTAATTGATATTGTCGATGGATTAAAAACTGAAGGTATAGTTGTTTTAAATTCAACAAAAAAGCCAGAACAGATTATTTTGTCTAAATCCATAAATGTAGGGGTTGTTGGAGCCACAAAAATTGCACAAGATATCCTCGATGAACCAATAACAAACACAGCAATGTTGGGTGCTTTAGTAAAGAGTGCCGGTATAATATCTTTGGAAAATCTTGTGAAAGGAATTTATTCAGTTTTCAACAAAAGATTAGGAGAAAAAATAGCAAGAAAAAATGTTGAAATCGCTCGAATTGCATATAACGAAACTATAATCGGAGTCTCAAAAGCAGGTAAAACTTATGCTGAATTGAGTCCGTGGCTACCAACAGTAGATGAACTCCCGTTAGGAACAATTCTTCCAAAAATAGTTCTACAAAATGGAGAAAAAATAGGTCCAGGGGCTGCAAAACGCAGGAAAACTGGAACGTGGAGCAAAGAGAAAGCAGTAGTTAATCAAGAGAAATGCATTGAGTGTCTCAAATGCTTGTTTCATTGTCCTGAGGGAACAATCTATAGAAATAATGGAAAAGTTAAGGTGAATAATATATATTGCAAAACATGTGGGATTTGTGTTAGTGTTTGCCCAGTCAATGCTATTTCGATAGAAGAAATAGAAGATTATACAGAAATCATAATTTGATTATTTGTATCTCTCCAAATCGTCTCTTTCATTTTTGTTTTCAGAAAAAGTTGAATTTGAGCTAAAGGAAAATTTTTTGTTAGACTTTAATGATTTATCGCGTTCATTTAGATTTTTGAAATCTTCATCAAACTCTTCCTCGTATTCTTCTTTGTAATCTTCATCAAACTCTTCATCAAATTCTTCATCAAAAGACGCATCATCTTG
>JAGLOH010000421.1 GCA_023139025.1 Candidatus Heimdallarchaeota archaeon
TATTGAACTACGCAAATACGATTTCAGCGGGTCAAAAGCGATTCTTGACCATTCATCAATCGGAAATTTGGATAAAAAGATTTTGTTTATTTCTTCTAGCTGGAAAACCTCTTCCTTTTTACTTCTAATGAAAGCAGTTGGTGGATAGAGTAAAAAATAACAAAGCGACAACTATTTTGTTGCAGCTGAGATATTTATATCTTCTATTAGAACATGTGGAATGAATGTTGGTACATTAACTTCCCAGCTTTTAATTTGTTTGATTTCTTTACCTAAAGCTATGACATTTTTGAAAACATTACCCATGGTGTCGCTAATTCGTAATTCTCTCACAGGTTTAGAAATCTCTCCATTTTCTATGATAAACATACCATCTCGGGGAATGGAGGAGAATATACCGTCTGCATAGCTAGTAAATCTTGTATACCAGTTATTGGTAATATATAATGTTGGTTTTCCTTTAGTTAGTTCTAATAATTCCTCAAAAGTATGCTCTCCTGGTTCAAAGAATACATTGGAGTTTTGAGGTAAAACTAAACCTGCGTTTCCAGTACTTGTTGTACCTGCTTTTTTAGCAGTTGAAGTATTGTGGATAAATCCTTTCAGAATCCCCTTATCAACAATAACATTTCTACCTGTTGGATGACCTTCATCATCGAATGATTTAGAACCTAATCCATTTGGAAGAAGTGCATCGTCATAAACAGATATTAATTCAGGACCAATTGGTTCTCCTATTTTATCTTTTAACCATGACATTCCTATATCAACCATAAATGGGTTTGCTGCTCCAGGAGTAGCTGCTACTACATCAGCTGCAACTCTGGGTTCTAGTAAAATGTTATACTTCCCAGGATCCCCATTAGTACCTCCAATTGCCATTTTAGCGATTTCTCCTGCCCTTGTTCCAGCTCTTTCAAAATCAACTTTAGAAAATAGTCTTCCTACTTCTACATCTGCTCCAGAGCTAGTATCATCAATGAAGGATCTTATACTAAACTCATAAGTTGTAGAGTTTTCAGAAACGTTAGCGCCTTTCGAAGATAGAAGATGTTCTTCTTTAACTTCCCAAACTAAGACTCCAGCTGATCTTTTCGCACCTTCAGCTTCAGCTGCGTTTATAGCTCCTTCTACTTGATCAATAGATTGGTCGTGAAATTCGACAAAGTCGGTATCAGCAAGATATTCTATTGCAGGATAACTGAAAGGACCATCAGAAATTCCAAAATAGTTTTGATTTGGAGGTAATGATTTAGCAAGTTTCTCTAAAGATTCAAGAGCTGAAATAATAGAATTCTCTGAGAGATCTTGTATTTCAATAGCAACAGTCTTGGAGTCTTTGGCTGCAAAAACACCTAGTTCTAGAGATGCCCAATTTTTAGCTATTGTTATCTGGCTGTCAGCAAATCGTAATTGAGATCGATTTCCTCTATTAGCAGTTATTGCAAAATCATCAAATTCTAATGAATTGAGTTTATTCGCTGTTAAGTCTAGAATATTTTTTATATCTATTTTATTACCCATAATCATCACCTAACCTCAACATTCCTTATACGCATAAAGGATCCTCCATGATAAACAGGAGCACCCTGCATCGGATCGCCTTTACCACAAGTTGCCGCATCAAATTCTAGATACTTCTCTTTTGCTACTGCATCCACTGATCCCCATAATTTTGGTGTAGTTGTTTCTATTACTGGTCTTCGAACCATGTGTTTGATTTCACCATTTTCAATGAGATAAGCTTCTAATCCAACATATTTAGACTGATATCTACGATCGTCAATATTCCATTCAGTGAAATTGTTCATAAAAACTCCAAGTTTAATATCTTCGAACAATTCTTCATATTCAAATGTACCTGGTGATAAATATGTATTGGCCATTCTTGGTATGGGTTCCCTGTTGAAGCCAATTGCTCTCGCAGCTGCTGTGCTATTTGTTCCCATCCATGCAGCACTCTCTCTGTTATGAAGTATTTCTTCGAAAATACCTTTGTTATGAAGATATCTTG
>JAGLOH010000422.1 GCA_023139025.1 Candidatus Heimdallarchaeota archaeon
ATCTCTTTCTTGCTTTGAATTTACTACAATGTGCATAGCTTCATTGTGTTTTTATTAAACAAAAATCTTTCTGAAACCAAAAAAAACGGATAGTATGCTAATAATTTTCTTTTGTCAGTCTCATCAGATTTAAAAATCATATTAAAGAAGGTCAATTGTAATGATTCAAGCTGTTTACATTATCTCAAGAACAGGTGTTCCTCTATATTTTAAGGAAAGGATGCCAGAAGAAGATGATGTAACTAAAATTACTTTATTTTCTGGAGTAATTTCGGCAATACGAGCAGTTTTGATTGAACTAGATGCTGGGGAAGCAAATTACTTTACAACTCGAACACATGAAGTCTATATAGAAGCTACCAGCAATTTTGCTTTAGCTCTTGTAAAAGATATAAAGGATAAATTTGAGTCAGAAACAGTTGAGGAAATGATTGCAGAAGCGATAACACAGATTACTTTTAATTTTGAAGAACTTCCAGAAGCAGGAATACTAAATTCAGAGGAAGAAGAAAAGATGACTAATATTATTGATAATCTCATGATAAAATGGGATGAATCAGTTAAAGATAGCGCAGCTCTAAAGAAAATAAAAGAATCATTTTGGTAACCCCAAAAGTTTGGATATCAATTATTAATGAAATACCAATATTAGCAATAATTATAGATTTTGTGGATATTTGGAATACATATCCCCAGATTGGTTAAAGAAGCAATTAAGACTCGGTGGTAACTAATTCTAAACGCTTTTTCTAATTTTCTTTAATGAACAGTGTTGATTTATAGAAAATATTTTATAGGAGTGCTAGCAATGCTTACTAAATTGAAGTAGTGAGAAATTATGCCAGAAAAGATATGGAACTATTGTGAAGGAATTCCTGATCATATAGAAGTACCACTAACCAGTGTAGTAGATATGTTTTGGAAAACAGCTGAAGAGTTTCCTAATAGAGATTTAACAGAATTTAAGGGAAAATATAAGAAATATTCAGAGATGGAAGAAGAAGTGAATAGATTCGCAAATTCTCTTAAAGATTTAGGAGTTAAAAAAGGAGACAGAGTAGCTTGTTTAATGCCAAATTGCCCACAATATATTGTGGCATTTTTCGCAACAAATGCATTAGGGGCAATATTTACAGCTATAAGCTCCCTGTATACTCCAAAGGAAATAAGATATCAACTACAAGATAGTGAAGCAAAAGTTATAGTTACACTTGATCTTTTTCTAGACAAAATAAGAGAAGTACAAGATGATACCAAACTTGAGCACGTCATAGTATCTTCGGTAGGAGATGAGTTACCAGGAATTACAGCTTTTTTGTATAAGAATGTAATTGCAAGGAAAAATCCTAAAGTAAAAGATGAACTGGTTTACAAAGATCTTCTTAAGAAAGGAGAAAATAAGAGAATAGAAACAAAAATCGATGTGAAAGAAGATGTAGCTTTGCTCCAGTATACAGGCGGTACTACAGGAATCATGAAGGGTGCCATGCTCACAAATTACAATCTTATGTCTCAAGCTACTATTTTACCTTATTGGGACTTATGGTTACCTTCCCGACCTGAAGGTCAATATCGAATATCTGGTTGTCTTCCCATGTCCCATATTTTTGGATTTTCTACCTCTTTTCTCTGGACTATAGCAGTTGGAGGATTACTTTATCTCATTCCCGATCCAAGGCAACTTGAGGAAGTTATGCAGAGCGTATCTAAACACAAGATTCATTTCATGTTTGCAGTCCCTATTCTTTATCAAAAAATAGCTGAACATCCTAATATAGCCAAATATGACCTTTCATCCCTTTACATGTGTATTTCTGGTGGTGAAGGTCTGCCCCAATCAACTTCTGAGAAGTTTGAAGAAGCTAGTAAAGGATTATTAATTGAAGGATATGGTTTGTCTGAATCATCTCCTGTCACTCATGTCAATCCTGGAAATAAGAACTTACGTAAGGTTAATGCCATTGGTATTCCGATCCCTAATACTCTTGCTATGATTGTTGATCTTGAT
>JAGLOH010000423.1 GCA_023139025.1 Candidatus Heimdallarchaeota archaeon
ATTAGAAACAAATTACCTAGAAAAGATTCTGTAAGAGAAATAAAAAAGAGATTTTTATAATTGATTAATAGCTTATTCAGGAATTTTTGTTGGTAGATTGGGGTCATCATCTTTAGCTGGAAATATTTTTCCTCCTCGGCCTAAAGAGATTTGTTTCTTATCTTTGAACATCTTACACCAACCTTCTGTTACAGAGACGACTTGCTGGACTTTGTATTCTTCCCCAGTTTTTGCTCCCCATAAAGTCAATGTTGTTGTTCCTGTCTCATCAGCGACTAATATATCCCAAACATGCAAAACACGATCTCTGGATTGAACTTGTCTGGGGCCATCTATTGAAAGAATTCGTACTTTCAACTCATCAAAATTTGCGTCTGGTTTTAATTCTTCTATTTTCATGTTAACCACTCAAGAACTTCTATCTATTATAATTGAATTTGGTCAATTTTAAGTTTAACCCTTGTTAGTTAATAGCTTATTCAGAAATTCGTCTAAAAAGGTAAAGAAAGGATGAAAAAGTTAACAAAATCAAGCTAAATCTGCAATGATTTTTTCCATTTCTTTAATTTCTGCTTCAATTTCAGTGCTAGCTTCAGCTTCTTTTAGAATCTCTAAAGCCTCCCTATAATATCTTTGAGCAGCGTTTTTGTCTCCTTTCTCTTTGAGCAATTCAGCTAGTCTAGAAGTATTTTGAAAATGTATTCCACGATGTTGTTTAGTGAAGTTTTTTCTATCAATCTTTTTGGATTGAATTGTTTCCAAATATTGTAGATTTTTTAGAATAAGAGATTCATCAAACATAACTTCATCATGACCAGAGATGATAACTTTTGCATTTCGTGAAAGATATTCTCTCAGAGAATCGCAGTAATTTTCCAGGTTGAGGAAATTAATGTAAGGGAAGGGGGATTCAATGTTGTCACCCACAAATAGGACCTTCTCCTTATGATCAAAACAAGAGGATGATTCAAGAGTATGTCCTGGAGAGTGATAGAATTCAACTCCTTCAATCTTAAATACAATCTTTTCTTTGAACAATCTGTTTGGGGGAGTAAGTATCACTTCACCTCTTTTATGTTCCCCATATATTTCTAGTATTTCTTCTCCTTCCTTTTGAAAAATCTCAGGAGACAATTCATGTGCAATAATTTCTGATTCCTTGAAAACATGATTACCCCAAACATGGTCATAATCTGCGTGAGAATTAAACACAATAAAAGGTTTGGAATGAATATCTAGGGTTCTCAAGTAATCCAATATCGCATTTACAGAGTCTGAACCAAATCCCGTATCGCAAATGAAGATGTGTTCTTCTCCATTGATAACATATATGTTGAGTTTGTAAGGATCCTCGAATGTAAAGACATAGCCCCTTGAACCAACTTTTTGAACTTTCATCTTTCTCAAAGAGGAACTATATTGAACATTAATAAAAGTTAGCAGTCCAACTAGTATTGAGGGATAAAATCATCCTTAATAAATTCCCAGATTTCATCTTCATCTAATGTTTCTTTTTCAATTATCACGTTGTATATCTTCTTTAGAAGTGCATGATGCCTTAGCTCATCATGATAAATTGCTTGAATTACCATTTTCACCTGTTCATCTTCAACTTGTTCTAGAAGCTCTTTATACGTTTGAATTGCTTCTTGTTCAAGTTCAATATGATTTTGAATATTCTCGTGAAGTTCTTTAGAAACTGTCTCAGAGATGAAAGGTTGAGTAGATTTTTGCATTGCTAACAGAGCAGTTAACATACTTGCATGCTTTTTTGAATCAAGTGAAATTGAATTTATCATTTCCTTAACAAGAATGTTCTTCATATCTTTAACAGAATTATCAGCTGTAGCTACAATTCTTTTTTCTAATTCAATTTGTTTCTTTAAAAAATCTGATATATCTTTAACCATTAATTTCACCTTATTGAGATAAGTAAAAACATGATTGGTAATATTTAATTTTTTGGAAGGGTAAGCTAAGTAAAAAAAGTGAATGTAGCTA
>JAGLOH010000424.1 GCA_023139025.1 Candidatus Heimdallarchaeota archaeon
CTCACATAACAGTTATATATGAGACATTTTAACGTGAAATTAGGGAACAGTTGAGCGTCATAGGCATTACGGGGGTCAGAAAATCAAAACGGAGATTACAACATGACCCTATTACAACCAAAAATTAAAAATAGAATTTTGATTATTGCAGCTTCTCAAGATGATAAAATGCATAATCTGAAGGAAACAAAGAAAATTTCTGGGTTATTAGAAAATTCAGAATATCTAGATTTAAAAACAAGCGAGAAGATGGATTCTCCTCTAGTTATAACAGAAATAAGAAATTATATCAAAAAAATGGAAATAATATAGGAAAGAGTTACTTCCCCAAATTATTTCTTCTTACGAATATAGAGTGTGATTAAACCTATAACAGCTATACCTAGTATTACTGTTACAGTTGGGAATGGTACAACAACTGTGTTTAGTTTACAAGGAATGAACTTCCATGTAATAGTACCTTGCTCAATGAATTCAAAAATCTGAATTAATAATCCAGAAGCAGCTTCATAGTATGCATGAACTTCATAAGCATCACCATGTTTGCTGAAAAGACCTGTATAATAATATTCAACAAGAATTGCGTCATACGAATCATCTTCACAGGTGGTAACTGCAGGAGTTCCAATAACTTTACCTAGATTGGGATTATAACTTATATCGTCTCCCACTACAGCAGTTGGAGATATTGCTAAAATGGTGTATATGTGCCAGAATAAGAAATCATTAGATAAATCACTAAAAGCTTCTAGTAGTAGATACATAGGATCTGCAGTATCTAGTGAACCTGCTATAGCTGTAGTACCGTTTGCAAATGTAATTCTTCTATTTTCTGGTTTTAGCATTCCATCATAAGATGGTTCATGTAACACAGTCATTTCAATTGATTCTGTTGCATTTTGAACAAATAATTCGGCAAGCATTATTGTACTTCTATTGTTAGTAAAAACTAAGAATTGTAATCTAATTTCAGTTGGAGTATCGAGAAATCCGAAACCATAAGGTTCTACTGGTCTTATTCTTACTTCAAATTGAATGACTTGATCAATAATTCCTGTAGGATTAAATAGTCTAACAACAGTAATAGTAACATAAGCTTGTAACTTGTCAGCTGCAACAGCAGTATCTAGATACAGCTCTCCATCTACGTAACTAGTAGCACCAACCTCAAGTATATCTGAAGCAAGTATAGCGTTGGAAACATTGGAAATTAAAACAGATGTCAATAGTATTCCTAAAGCAAATGTAAATATAATTTTTGTTTTTTTCATTGTACCGAAACATTATGAGATGCAACTAAAAGAAGTTTGTGCAAAAAATAAGAAGGAGAAGAAGTTTATTTTAGGAATTATGGAAATACTAAACAGATTATACTAAATTAGAAATTTAGTTCGTTTTCCACTCTTAAATGTTAATAACTCATCTTCTTCTAGTTCTCTCCATTCTACATCAGGTATTACTGGTTCAGAGGCTATGATACTTATTTGAACATCTAGATTTTTAGTAAAGAGAGTGAACCAGAGCTGATTATCCTCACCTACTATGTTCTTATCAAAGGGTGGTCTAAGTTCAGTAAAATAGAGAGATTTGTAACCAGAATAAAATGCAAATAACAAGTTACCATCAGAGAGTAAGAAATTCAATCCTCCCTTTTTTGCAAGTTCTTTAGATGTTTTTTCAATATTCAGAGCAATTTCCTTGTCCTTTGTTAAATACCCTAGATTTTTTGTTTCAGTTAAGATAGTACAAAACACTTCTTCAGAATCTGTTTCACCTTTTGGTGAAATTCCTTCTGAATATCTTAACACATGTTTGTATATTCGCAAATGACCAGAGTGAGCAAAAGTCCAGTTTCTATCATGTAATTCTAGCTCAAATGGAGGAGTGTTTTCAATAGTTTTTATTCCTTTGGAAGCAAAACGGATATGAGATATAAAATTATTACTAAAAAAATTCGTTGGAAAATTCAACTGGAAATCCTTCAACTCAAATATG
>JAGLOH010000425.1 GCA_023139025.1 Candidatus Heimdallarchaeota archaeon
TTGAAGTGCTATAAACAAGGTTCTTTCTAATCTAGTTGCATCTGCTATGACACATATAAGATCAGGTTGTTCGTCAACAATGAAATGGCGAGTAACCAATTCTTCTTCAGACCGAGCAGAAAGAGAATATGCACCTGGTAGATCAACTAAAGAAAAGTATTCATCAGATAAAATAAAATGTCCTTCTTTCTTCTCTACTGTTTTTCCAGGCCAATTTCCAACGTGAACATGTGATCCACTTAAGATATTAAAAAGAGAAGATTTTCCAACATTGGGATTACCCAAAAAAGCAACCTTATGTTCAATAGAGTGATCATTAAAATCTTTTCTAAAACCTCTTCCATAACGTTTAGGATGTTTAAATCCCTTTGTTAATCTATCTTCAGGTTTTATAACCCTACTTCTGTGTCTATGAAAACGGCTTCTCTTCCCACAATGAGGGCATTGTTTAGGCATAATACTCAGACCTATGATACTTCTATTTTTCCAGCTAATCCTCTTCCTATAGCAACACGAGTCCCTTTAACTTCTACAATTACTGGACCTATATCATTTTTAACTATTCGGATTTTTTCTCCCTCATGAATTCCAAGATCAGCTAAGAAACGAATAGCTTTGAATCCCGCTTTGATGGCTTTGACAGTCACTACAGTATTTTCGGGTTTATCAATCAAGGAATCATTTAGCGACAATGCAATACCTCATTCTTTTGAAAGAAAATTTTTGGACACGTCCAAAAGTTCAAGTTATTGATTTTTCTGTGAAAGGATTTTATAAAACTATCGTTTGAGACTGTAAATTTTGGATGTAGAAAAGTTTTATCCAAATCTAATGAAAAACAGAATAAAAGAAAAGAGGAAATTAAAAGATAGGATTCGCAAGAGGATGAAGATCAATTGAACCAGCGGTACCATCTATGATGTAGGTTGAATTTAATCCTAAGTCAGACCAAAAATTACCACTAGTTGTTACTATATTGTACCAAATATTCGAATTTCCATTATCGATTGTTTGAGTTCCTCCTCCAACATTATTATCTATGAAATCATTAGAATATACAGATATATCAGTAGCAGTAGTACTTAGAACAATACTATAATCATTGCTTAAACTGAATAGATTATTATTAATTGTACAGTTTGTTGCTTCGGTGATTCGTATAGCAACTGTAGTGTTAATAAAAATATTTCCTTGAATTAAGCCTGTTCCTTGAGTTATATTTTCAAGAAGAATACCTACAACAATAGTGTTAGAAATATTACAACCGCTAATATTAAAGTACTTGGAGGTGTTTTTAATTACAATACCTCTATCTACACCTGTATCAAGAGTTAGACCCTCTATAATGTATGGATTAAGAGCAGTGCCGTCTCCAGCTAAATCATATTTAGCAAAATCCTCATCTGACTCTATTAGTATATTGGTTATCAGTTCTTCTGGAGATCCTCGGAAACTGAGTAACATAATTGTAATAAAGGCTCCAATTAATATGACACCATAAAAAACCTTGACATAGTTCATGTTTTTAATATCTATTTTAAATCTCTTACTCATACATCTCACGCTTCATTGTTTGATGAAGTAAATTCGTTAATTTACTGAACTTAAGAATTGAAGTACCTCTTAAAAACATATCTAGTTTAGTTAAGATTTCCAAGTTAAATCATTACCTTCCCTTTGTATGGTTTAGATTTCCATGGGGTTCTTTTCATAACTTTTTTAACAATTTTTCCTCATGAGTAGTGGGTTACTAGTAGTTTTCATAGTTAATCACATACCATAATAGCCACTTTTATTATAGTGCTAACAATGTGGGATTAATTAAAATTGAGAGATTAATGCAAAACACTTTTATTTTAAACAGCCACTGTACACAATTCAAGAAATTTTGTTTAGAATTGGATAAAATAAAAGATTAACAAAATAGGTTGTTATTATGAAAAAGAAAAAAAAGAAACTATCTATGAGCTTAAGTGTTCTCATTATTGGTTTT
>JAGLOH010000426.1 GCA_023139025.1 Candidatus Heimdallarchaeota archaeon
GGGTACAATGTTCCCTCTTCAATTATCAGAGTTCTACCTGTCTCTTGTTCAAGCTCTTTGAGTAATTGATAACCGTAAATTCCCTCGTCAGGATGTCTTTGGATAATTGATAATGCCGAAAGTGTGGATATCCCACGGAGCAGCTCAGATTCAAAGCTTTCTACATATGATTTGATCTGCTCATCTTCTATCAAAGCTCCTTCTCGATATGTTTTGATGTTTCTGAACAAGTTTTTACACCTTACTTAGATTTTTTAGTGCTGCCGACTTACTAATCGGACTATACTATAACACGTATAGTATAGGGCATTTATAAATATTTCCAATTTGAACTCACTGCAGAATAGAATGTGTAAAAAGAACAACATAAAATAGAGTTAAAAACCAAAAGATTAACCTCTCTGTAATTAAGGGGAAAAGTCAGAATGAGTGATGAAGAGAGAAATGAAGATATCTTAAAACTAATTAAACAGGGAACTGATTATTTTGACAAATATCAATTTGAGAAATCCCTTAACTGTTTTCATTCAGTTCTTGAAATTGATCCTAATCATGGAGAAGCTTATCTTGCTTTAGCTAATATATATAGAGCTCTTGGTAAAATACCTGAAGCTATTGAAACTTGCCAAAAAGCTTTGGATATAGCCCCGACAGATGTTACAGCCTTATTACTTCAAGGAAATTTTCACTATGAATTAGGAAATATAACAAGTTCTTTTAGATGTTATCATCAAGCAGCTGAGATAGATCCAAAAAATACCGATGTGTGGTTCAATCTTGGTAATTTACACAAATCACAGAAGGAATATGAACAAGCTCTAGAAGTTTTTCAGAAAGGAGAATCCTTAGATTCATCTGATTTAGGCTTACTTATTATGCTTGCTGATCTTTATGAAGAATTAGAAGATATTGACAAAGCGGTTAATTACTATTACAAGATAGTCAAACTAAGTCCAGATGCTTATTCTATTTGGGTCAGATTAGCTGAGCTACATTTTGACAGAAACGAATACAAAGATGCAGAAAAGTGCCAATTGGAAGTATTACGAATAGACCCTCAAGATTATATCGCGTTGAATAACTTAGGATATAATCAATTGAAACTGGGTGAAATCGATTTAGCTCTAGAAAACATCAATAAATCGATTGAGATATTCCCCAAATATGCCAATTCTTGGGATAGTTTAGGTGAGATTTATGAGGTAAAAGATGAATTCGATAAAGCCTTGGAATTTTATACTAAAGCTGTAGAATTAGATCCATCTGTTGAAGTTCACCTTAAGAATAAAAAAAGATTAGTAGAAAAACTAAAAGAGAAAAACTAGGGATAACAAAGTTCCCAACTGGGTTGGAAAATATGAATCATCGTCATCATTTCATTATATCCAGCTGTTGAGAAGAAAGGCTCAGGACAAGTTTGTTGATTATTATAACTTACATCAAAATGAATATGTGCACTTTCCTGAACATAGAGAAATCTTGCTATCTCTTGACCTAATTCTACCCAATCACCTTCTTGAACTAATACCATGGCAAGTTGTTTATCTTTATCAGCGGGATTTTGAGTCCAAGGTTCAAAATTATATCCTAGAGTTATACTCTTATTGAAACGTATTCTAATACTTACATAAAATCTGTTTTCAATTCCCTCTCCATTGTCTCTCCAGCTAATCTCCTCTACTTGACCAGGAGAAGCTGAAATCACTTTGGAATTATTCAGGAAGAAGTAATCTAAACCGTTATGAATGAAACCCCAGGGACAACTAGTAGATTCACTATACCCTTCATTGAAGGCATAGTTGTCTGAACGATTTTCATAAATCACATTCATGTAATTAAGATTATCAGAAACATAACGTTCTCCAGGATTGAAGGTGAGATTGTTCCAGAAAAATGCTAGAAACACTGAACCTACTGCAAGTATCGCTATAAAAAATATGATTAAGAGTATCTTGACAATTTTACGCATAGATATACATGAA
>JAGLOH010000427.1 GCA_023139025.1 Candidatus Heimdallarchaeota archaeon
TCCATTCACAAAATTATCTTCGAAGTTTTCTTCCATACAATCTCTAAATGTTTCCCCTGTACAATGAATCGGACATATCTTGTCTACATCTAATTCTAGAAGTTCGGAAATTATAGCATTTATAGTGTGTTCTGAATCTGCTAATAAATGAAAACCACCAATTACAAGATAAGGATTTATTCCCAAAGATTGAGCAGCTTCTTCAACAATGTTTTCTACTCCTGGGTGACTACAACCAGTGATTATGATTGTACCTACACCTTCTACATTTATAGCTAAAGATATCTCTTCAGGAGAGCTTGGTAATGTATAAATTACTGCAATTCCTTGCGATAAGGTTGTAGTTTCATTTATGTGAATTAATTCAAAACCCAAATCTATCAGACTAGTATTGACATGTGGAGCAATATTCATAGGAATGTAAACTGAAGAATTAGGTCTTCTTTCAGCAACATAAGCCATTCCCCCATAATGATCAAGATCGTGATGTGAAATAACTGTATAATCAATATTTGCCAAATCCTTTCCTAATGTTTCTACATTATTTTGTAAAGGAGATGGATCTGGTCCAGCATCAAAAAGAATTGTTGTATTAGCTGTTTCAACAAGAATTGACAAACCATAAGCAATAGTAAGAGATCCATTACGATAATGATCTATTAAAATTGTTAGCGTAACTTCATCAACAAAACCAACATCTAGTTTCAATTGGTTACTATTAACTGAACAAACTAGAATATTAGTTGAGATGAGAACTAATGTAGAAAATGATAGAAGAACAATGAAGTTTCCTTTTTTCATCTTATTTCACTGAAGCTGTACTAAACCTCCTAAATATATAAACATTCTGCGAACTGTGACTCTAATCTTCAATTAATCAAAAAGAAGAAAAAAAAGAAGGGAGAATTTTCCCTTTATTTTGAAACTGGTGAAATCTTAGTTGTGTATTAGGACGGTTCCAAGAAGACCATTAGTTGTTGCATCTATATTCCATAGTATACCAGAAAGCTTCATTCCTTCAAAATCCTCAAAACCATGAAGATTAAAATGTCCATAAAGCTCAGTACCTACTTTTTTAGCCATTACAGGACCAGTGAAATATCCCGATAGATCACCCCAAGTGATGTAAAACCATGTTTGTCCTGTAACTACAAGATTTCCAGTAGCTGTATCAATTTTAGCATGGAATAATGATTCTGTCCAACCAGTGATTTCTTCTCCTCCTATAGTTCCGCCTAATAGATGCATGGATCAGTAATCTTTGATATGCATTATTCCATCTTCAAAGAAGATGATTGTAGGGAGAGGAGGTACTAAACTAGGATCTGTCCATTCACTTGCATCAAAAACTAGCTTGGTTGATTTTCCTTGAGCAAACATTGGAGTTACAATACAAGCCATAGCAAGTAGTCCAAAGAGGATGATTTTGTTTTTCCTTTTAAATTCAAACGTAAAAGCGAAAGTTAAAAAAATCTTAATTTTTTTCTTAATACAGATGATTTACCATACTGTTTCTCCTTGTAAGAAGAAGAAAGGGTTTGAGGGGATACCTGAAGAATTTCACAACATCTCTTTAATGAAACTTAAAGATGAATTACTCATCAATCTAAAATCCTACAAGTTACTTAGGGAAACGAAAGTAATGTTAATTCTTCAAGATGAAAAAAAAGGTAATAAACTATCCATTTTCCCTTCTTGCCGAGTTTTTGTTCATGGAGACTTAAAGGAAGAAGAAGCAATAGTGATTTTTGAACAAGTGAGTAAATCAATTGAAAGAATAATTGCGTCTTAGTTCATATTGTTTTTTCATAACAATTATATAGTCTCTCCTTCTTTCATAGTGTTGTGCAAGGCGGAGTACATCTTCTCACAGGCTTACTTTTAGCTAGTTTTAGCAAAAAAAAAGAGTACAAAATTGGTGCGGTCTTTGGAGCTATTCTTCCAGATATCGACTTAGTCATTGCAGCTGTTGCATATCTA
>JAGLOH010000428.1 GCA_023139025.1 Candidatus Heimdallarchaeota archaeon
CGCATAAAAATAATCACTATCAATAATGTTGCTACAATGCTTGCACTGATGCTAGACACTAATATTATCTCTCTCTGCCTTTGCCCATGAGTAAGATCAGCTGTCTCTTCAAAGTATTCTGCTAAACCAGTAGAATCAGTTAAAAATGCAGATATCGTTTCAGAAGCAGTCATCTCAAAATCGCATTCTGATACAATAATTCCAGATACGTCAAAATTGAAAGAGATGAAATTATATTCGCCAGCTTTAACAGATCTTTGAGCAGCTATATCTCTCATACCTTCTACTGCGAAGTCCAGAGTGAACATAACATAGGAATCAAACCTAGTATAGTTATCTGTTATATATCCTGTGTTATCAAAAACAAGGAAATAGAACCCTTCTTCAACAATTACTGAAAAAGAACCGTATTTCACATCTTCAATCATTGTGTTAGGAACATAATAGAAAGGGGATCCAGAAACAAATGTAGGAAGAATTACTGCTAGTAATGCAAATGATAAAAGAGCAGTTTTTCTATTCATTTTGATTTCCCCAACTTCATCAAATATTGAAGCTTAAAATAGTATTAAAGAAAGATACTTATCAATTTTTGCCTTATGAGGTTTAAATAATGAAAACTTGTATACAATCTAACTGAAGGCTTCAAAACATTCCAAAAGGGTTTGGGCGGGGGGTTTTACCCACCCAAGTGGAAAAGAGGTCATTTCAACCTCCTCCAAGAAACTATTGCTGAAATTTGTATATAAAGCGGTAGTTGGGGAGGCTTCACTGAAAGTAAAAAAACTAACCTTCTAAGTGCTTTTTTACGCATATTTTTCTTTGCTTACAAGAGGAATAAGGAACAATCAGCACTGGATAAGTTTTTCTAATCTCTTTTATCTGCTTAAGAGCTAAACTGTCTCTATAAGCTTACTCATTCCCATATACTTATAAAATTAGAAAGTTGAGTACATCTTTAGTGTAAAAAGATATGAAGGAATATACTTATGGATTCGAAGTTAAACAAGTTAGTCTCATCATAAATAAATTTGATATTTATGAACTTACAGAGAATAAGAAGATTTTTAATTTCCGATATAGTGGTTTTGTAAGACCAAGAGTTAAGATTAAGAATTTATATAACAACGCAATATTAAGGATTAAAAGAAAGTCAATTTTTTCACTTTTCAGACAATCATGGGAGATAAGTAAATTAGAAAATATAGAAATTAAGGAAGTATCTGATGTTAGTTTTTCCAAGGAAACTAGTAAGAAATGGGTGAAAATTGTAGATTTTAATAAACTAGGAGGTTTATGCAGCAGAGAATTTAGCATTAATACTAAAGAAGGGAATTATATAGCTTCGTATTACAATCCAGTAACAATTATGATTGTGGATAGTACAGGAAAAGATGTTGTAAGATTAAGAAGAACAAATGGTACAATTAAGATAACTTATTTAGTAGAAGTGGATGAGAGTTTTGAACCTCTGATTGCTTTAGGCTTAAGTGTTATTTTTATTTATTTCAATATACAAACACAGAAGGCTAAGTGGAGGTTTTAGCTGCTAACTAATTCTAAAAACGCAAAAACTGCTTGAAGACTTAAAGCTTATTAATGTTCTATTCTTAGGAAACTTTATGCAAATACATTAAGTAACTAATAATATCATTGTTGTTAGTTTTCTAGATAATACTAGAAGCCAATCATTTTAAGCGTAAAGAAAGCAGGTGGCTTCTAACTAGTTCTTTTTCTAACTTTTCTTGAGCTTTATTCAAGTGTATCATTTCATTTTGAATTAAGCAATTAAAACATTTTCTCTTATATATGAAATTACGTAAAGCATTGGATTATTGGTTAAAAAACAATTAATCAGTTTCATTATTATAAACTCAAATCTCCTTTCTTCTATTAACATGGAAAAGAAACAGAATAAGTATTCAGATTATAAGTTAGGAAAAATAGGTATTGAAAC
>JAGLOH010000429.1 GCA_023139025.1 Candidatus Heimdallarchaeota archaeon
ATTTCATCTGTATTATTCCAAGATTTTCCTTCCAATTGTGGATGTGAAAAGTCTATTCCAGAATCGATTATTGCAACAATTATATTTTCATTTCCATATGTTTTCTCCCAAGCCCCATAAATGCTTATTTGAGGGAGATGCCAACCTACATCATTTACTTTTGTACTAGGGGGTAAAGCTATGTCAGGTTTACTTACTGCAGAGTTGTAATTTAATGAAAATAAAACAATTAATAATAAAGTAGCTAAAACACTTTTGAATGTCTTTTTCATAATAATTATGTGACCAAAGTAACTTATAAAATTATTTACTCCAATTTAATATCTAATTTGGTGCTATCAAATTATTGAAAAAAAGATTTTGGTTTGTTTAATTTCAAGTATCAAAGATATCTTTTTCTCCTTATCACTTAGCTGTAAGAATATCGTAAAAAAAGGAAGAAAGAAGGAAAGATTAAGCTATTTTAGTGCTTCATCAGCTTTTCCTTGGAATATTTTCCAGAGTTTCATCTTTTTAGCTTCACCAGTCTTGATCTTTCTGAAGTTTTCTCCTTGTCTTGAAAGAACAACTAAAGTAATAGCTAACATTGTGGCGAATGCAACCCAACCGAAAGTACCAGTTACAGCTGGATTATTCAAATCCGCAATACCTGTTGCTGGCGAAACCCAAGTCCAAATGTATGTTCCCCAGAAGATGAAGATTACACCCATAACGACAAAACTGACTAAATATGTTATCGCACTATACATGATAGCTGATCCCAATATGAAGTAAAGCACCAACCAAATTGGTAAAAATATTGGATTAAAGAATATCATAGAACCTAAGGTAGATGCAACACCTTTTCCGCCTGGACCCCAAAGCCAAATGGTCCAATTATGACCTAGAATTGCTGCAGGACCAGCAAAAGCGACCACCCAAAGATCACTATTACCAAATGCGTATGAGATGTATATAGTTAACCACATAGCAAAGAAACCCTTTAACATATCAAGTATCGCTTCAATTATACCAACAGTATAAGCTAAACCTTTTGGTTTTCCTTCTGCTTGAAAAGCTCGAATAACGTTTCTTCCACCAACATTTTTCGAACCAACAGTTCGAATATCTATTCTTAACCAAAGTTTAACTATAATCCAAGCTATTGGAATTGAACCTAAAAGATAACCTATGCCTGCTGCCCAAAGTACATCTATTGTTGGAGGTACCATGTCTAAATCTCTTCCAAAGCTTCTTTAAAAACTTTATTCGACACTCCAAGGAGGTTTCCTATTTTCTATTGAGAAAGATTGTTATTTAGAAAGAAATTTCTATCCTATAAGGGTTCATAAAGACTGATTTTGATATCCTCTCTTTCTTTTTTCTTTCTGGTATTTAATCATTAAATTGAAATAGCTCTTTTCTTGAATTTTGCTTGAACTATAATGATTAGAGAGTTCAAAGATTCAGAAGATATTAACCAAGCTATCAATTTAGCTACATTATGCTTCCATGAACCAACCAAAGAAGTGGAAAAATTCTTTGCAGGAATTCAAGAGCTGGAAATGATTGGAGTTTTTGAAGAGAATACTCTTCTAGCAGCTGCTGGTTCATATAAATTTCAAATGTTCATAAGAGAAAAATTGTTTGACTGTGCTGGAATTGCTTATGTTATGACTAACCCAGTACAAAGAAGAAAAGGTTATGTTAAGGATTTAATGAATAAACTGATTATAGATAAGAAGAATGAAGGTTATCCAGTTGTAGCTCTTTGGCCTTTTGATCATGGTTTCTATCAGAAATTTGGATTTGATAATGCTGAAAAAGCTATCCATTACAATTTCAAACCAAGTGATATAAAATCAAGCTTTAAGCTTGAAGATAATATCAAAATAAGTGAGGTAACAGATAAGAAGGATTTCTCTCCTCTGATTCAAGTAGCTAAAAATGCATTAAATAAATA